>JAIVJE010000380.1:6701-13849 GCA_020200195.1 Acidobacteriota bacterium
GCCCAAGACTCTCCAAGCCGCAATCCTCTACTTCGCCGATTACGACTGCTGCCGCAAGTTTCTGATGGACCTGCGTTGGCCGGACGGCAACGTCACCTGCCCGCAGTGTGGATCGGATCACGTCGTGTATCTCGAAAAGGCGCGCGTGTGGAAGTGCTACGCCAAGCATCCCAAGGCGAAATTTACGCTCAAGACCGGCACCATTTTTGAGGATTCGCCGCTCGGTCTTGACAAGTGGCTGAGCGCGCTCTGGCTGATCGTGAACTGCAAGAACGGCGTGAGTAGCTGCGAGATCGCCCGCGACTTGGGTATCACGCAAAAGTCGGCGTGGTTCATGGCGCATCGTCTGCGCTTCGCGCTCCACTACGGTTCCTTCAACAAGCTGACCGGCGACGTTGAAGTGGACGAGACATTTATTGGCGGCAAGGCGCGCAACATGCACAAGGCGAAGCGCGATCGCCTCGGCATCTCGCAGAGCCGGTCGATGATCGGGAAGGTCGCCGTGATGGGTCTGCTCGAACGGCACGGCAGCAACGTGCGCCTGCAAGTCGTGCAGACTCGCCGGAAGCATGAACTGGAACAGACCGTCAGCCAGCACGTTACTGAAGGCGCGACGGTGTATACCGATGCGCTGAAGTCCTACGACCGCATGGGGCAGCGTGGCTACGTTCACCACGTCATCGACCACGCCGAAGCGTACGTAGACGGACAAGTCCACACGAACGGGTGGAGAACTTCTGGTCGCTGCTCAAGCGCGCACTCAAGGGCACGTATGTCAGCGTCGAACCGTTCCACTTGTTCCGGTACCTGGACGAGCAGGCGTATCGCTTCAACAACCGGAAGGATCTTGGTGACTTCGACCGCTTCAGAATTGCTGCTTCGCAGATTGTTGGCAAGCGTCTGACGTGGAAGCAAGTGGTCGGCGACGCGAGGTGGGCGTACTGAGAAGGAACGTCAGCGACAGGGACGCGGAAAACGGAAGCGCCGCTAGCCTTTGGGCTTCGCGGCCTTCTTCTTTTCGCGATGCGGTCGCGGCGGGAGAGCACTTTTCGGCACTGCGATCACAGCTTTAACAGCTGTGCGAAAGCGCTCAAATGCCTGCGGCCCCTCGTCCGTGGCTAGCGTTCGTGGTTTCATGGGTAAATGCCGCCGCAATATTTTCACGAAAACAGCGTCCGATCCATCACCAATTGGCCGTGCCCCATATTCTCGTTCGTTTTTTCCGCGAGGAGAAGGAACCACTCTCTCGTTCGATTTAAGACACTGCGCGCGCTCAGTTCGTCGTAATCTCCGCGTGTGTGCATCACGAGATTGCGGACGTCATCCTTGAACGCGTGGAGATCTGCGACGATTCTTTTAAAGAACTGTCTCGCATTCACTTGCTCTTTGCTTTTACCCCACTGAGCGACTGGACTTTTCCAGTAACAATCGACCATATCGATCAATTTATTCCACTCCTCGTACTCGAACGGCAGCTTTTGCGCTGGGGCGCCAACTGCCACGGCGAGACTTCTCAAGCCATGCTCTACTCCGCGCATGCAGTGAAATACGCTGGCCGTGTACCGCTCAACCGCACAACAATTGTTGGCCTCACTCAACTCAACCGAATCAGCGGAAAAAAGACTATCGACTAGTGGGCCGAACCCAGTATTGAACAACGCGGATTTATCTCGGCCCATCAAGAACATCCTTCGCGCCTGAGTATCGTATCGGAAATTCTCATCGAACTCGCTGATCCGACCGATGGCTTCGCGGACCGTCAGCGGTGCGATGAATTTGGACGCGCCAGTGCGTGATTCGTCCCACCGTCCGATCAATTTAACGGTTGTTGCTAAACACGTTGGCAGGTCGAATTGTTTCGACAGAAGCTGCCAGTTATAGAACGTAGTGGCGAGGCCGATCTCGTCATCGCGCGGTAGCGCATCGTCCGGCGAACGAGCATGAAGGGATTCACGGCGAGCGCCCAAGGCTTCAAGGGCTGTGACGAACACTTTTAGGTTGCACAACATGTCCCATAGGCTCCAGGCCGATACGGGTGCAACAGGAGACGGACAACATGTAGCAGGCAACATACCCTTTCCGCCGGTAGCGCGTGATACACTACAGCTACCCACGGCGGCTACGGCCTCGCGGTGTTCCACCACCACGTCAGCCTGCGCCATGCGGATCGACTCACTCTTGGGTATCGTCATGGAAGTTGATCAGGCCATCAATGCCACGGTCCTTCCCCTTCTTCACTTGCTCAGATCCCGCTGGTCGCGCGCTCACCAGACCGAGCGCTCAAGTCTGGAACTGAAACGGTTCCGCCGCCACAAGCGCCGCAGCATCATCTAGACTGGTCGGCTCTCCGATGACCTCATACGTAGCGCGGATGTTCACTCCGGGCTGATCGCGGTACATGTCGTCCAGCCGCGTCTTAATCAGGCCGATGGCCAAATGCGTAATATCTATGCCGACCCATCGGCGGTTCATTTTCTGTGCAGCCGCAATTGTCGTCCCGCAGCCGCAAAACGGATCGAGGATTAGATCGCCTTCGTTTGAGCTGGCGGAAATGATGCGCTCCAAAAGCGCTTCCGGTTTCTGCGTAGGGTACCCAAGCCGCTCGCCCCCGACTGGATTGATCCGATCAATGTCGTCCCATTGATCCGACACCGCGAGCCCTTTCCCTCCCTGCCAAGATAGATGAGACACTTCGCTCACCCGTAATTAATGTTCAGGGCGGGGAGGTGTCAGGACGTTGATGACCAGGATCCGCTCGATGCTGGCAGACCATCGAGCGCGCGAGTGCGCCGGCCCCGCCCGACCCGGAGGTGCCGGCTCGCCACGCACGGCGACGCTTCACGACCGCCTACAAGCTGGAGATCTTGCGGAAAGCCGACGCCTGTACCCGACACGGCGAGCTCGGCGCGCTGTTGCGAAAAGAGGGGCTCTATTCCTCGCATCTCATCACCTGGCGGCAGCAGCGGGAGCGCGGATTGACGCCCAAGAAACGCGGACGCAAGGCGGTGCCCGTCGATCCGCGGCTGAAGAAACTCGAGGCCGTCGAACGGCAAGGGGTGTTGGACCTCCTGCACACGCGGTTCGTCGATCAGGCGCCGGCGCAGGTCCATGCCACGCTCCTCGATGAGGGCACCTATCTCTGCTCGCCACGCACGATGTACCGGATCCTCGATGCGGCCCACGAGGTCAAGGAACGGCGCGATCAGGTGCGGCGTCCCCACTATGCCGCGCCGGAGTTGTTGGCCACGCGGCCCAATGAAGTCTGGAGCTGGGATATCACCAAGCTCCTCGGCCCAGCGAAGTGGACCTACTTCTATCTGTATGTGATCCTCGACATCTTCAGCCGCTACGTCGTCGGCTGGATGATCGCGCCGCACGAGAGTGCGGCGCTCGCCGAGCGGCTCATCGCCGAGACGTGCGCGAAGCAGGGAATCGTGCCGGGGCAACTGACGCTGCATGCCGATCGGGGTGGCGCGATGCGCAGGAAGCCGGTCGCGCTGCTGCTGGCCGACCTCGGGGTCGTCAAGACCCATAGCCGGCCCCAGGTCTCCAACGACAATCCGTTTTCAGAAGCGCAGTTCCGCACGCTGAAGTACTGTCCGCAATTCCCCGACCGCTTCGGATCGATCGAAGACGGCCGCGCGTTCGGCCAAATGTTTTTTCGCTGGTACAACCACGACCATCGTCACAGCGGTCTCGGCTTTCTCACGCCGGCCGTCGTCCACTTCGGCCAGGCCGCCGTGGTGCGCGCGAATCGCGACCGCGTCCTCGCGGCCGCCTATGCCGAACATCCCGAGCGCTTCGTGAACGGCCGGCCGCAACCCGCCGATCTGCCGAACGCCGTCTGGATCAACCCGCCTGTCAAAAAACCGACTACTCAGGATGCCCCAGGAACGACGATCGACATCCCGGACGACGTCCCCCATGGCCGGATTCTCAAGGCCGCGCGCCGATCGACCACCATCGTGATCGACGGCAGTGCTCCTTTAATTAACTCAACCTCGGTGTCTCATTGTCATTGACAGCGCCCGTTCAGCTCATCGCGATACCGCTTGTACTGCGGCATTGTGGCTTTGGCTGGCCAATAAATGCGGCCTTCCTTGTCGAGCCTTTCGAGATTCTCAATGGTGAACTTCCAATGCATGCCTTTCGCGCCTGGGTCAATCCCGTGCCATGGCTGACCAGAACTGCCGTAGCGCACACCTGCCGCGCAAAGGTTATCTCGCCAGTACAAGCGACCCTCCCCGTCGTCGAACCGGTAGTACTTGTCAAGGTAGGCCTGTTCGTACTTTGTGCGCGGGCTGTTCCATGTGACGTGATCGCTTTTCCCGTAATACAAGATGATGTCGTGGACAGGCGCGTACTTCTTGGCACTGCTGTGAGCCGTCGTACGCTTCCAAACAATCTCGTTCCTGAATAGCTGCGGCCCGAACGTCGCATCCATCAGCATCTTCAAATAGTGGCTGGCGGTCGGATCACAGTGCAGATACATGCTGCCAGTTGGCTTCAGGGTTCGCCGTAGCTCCACGAGGCGCGGTGCCATCATTGCGAGATACGCCAGCATGTCGTTCTCACCAAGGAACGTCCTGAACGCTTGGAGCGCTTGAGAGACAGTCCCGCCAGCTTCTACGACCTGCCGGTACGCCATTGCAGCGGACTCGTCCCACTGCCACGTATCTTCAAAGGCGCGGATCTGAGCGGCGGATCGCTTGCCGCTCTTTTCCGCAAACAGTACGTTGTAATCTTGGTTCGATTGAACGGCGGATCGAGGTAGACCAGATCAACGGAGGCATCCTCGACGTGTCGCCGGAGCACGTCGAGGTTGTCGCCGTAATACAGGCGGTTCATCGGCCTTGGTATCGGCCTATCGACGCCTGTAGAAGAATCCGCCTCCGCCGAGCAGGAGAAGTACGATTACGATGATCAGGAGGGTGGTGGTGTCCATGCGCTGGAGCATACCCTCCTAGGCTTGGTCCGTCAAATAAATAGTTACTGCTTCAGCCGGACTCGCATTGGACCCCGGTAGTGTCCGGCTTTAGCCGGACTCCGGACACGACAGCCAGGGCCTACCGTCGGACGAGCCGCAAGTCAGCGGCGGACTGCCGACGGGCGCCCGCGACCGCAGCAACCTGCGGTTCCGCCGCCGCGCCCACGCTCGCGATCGAGGCTCCGAGGCTCGGCGCCAGCAGTTCGAGGGTTCGGAGTTGATCTTCGGAGAAGGCGTTGGGGGCGGAGGCGTACAGTGCAAGCACGCCCACACACGAGCCGTCGTGCGTCAGTGGCACCGCCAGCGCGGAGCAGAGCGGCGCCGACAGCACCGCCGGCTCCAGCCCCATGTCGAGCGCCGGGTCCGCGTTCAGAAGGCTGGCCGACACCCATCCCGAGACGCCGGCGCCTCGTGGCTTCCGCACCCGTCGCAGCGCGATGGCGTGCGCTCCCGCAGCGAACCTGACTTCCACCGCGTCCTGCCCGTCGTCGTTGACAAACAGCGCCATCGACGCGCACGGCACGACGTTCCGGATCATCATCCAGGCGAGCGCCCCAACGTCTGTCAGCGACGCCTCGCCGGCGACCGCCCGCGCCAGGCTGGTCACGGCAAGGACCTCGTCTGATACGGGTGCGTCGGTAATCGAGGGTTCCGAGGCCGCGGCCGATTGTCTGACGGCCTCTCTGGCATCGCCGAGCGCGCGCGCGACGGGATGCGTCGCTGACCTCACGCCGCGGATAGCCGACCTGTTGCCGCCGCTTCGCCGCGATACTGGCGTGGTGGTGGTGTCGGGGGCGCCCGACGCGCCGTTCTCGCAACAGGGACGGCTGCAGCCAGGCGACGTGATCTACGCCTTGAACGGCCGGCGCGTCGACAGCGTGGAGCAGATCAAGGCGGCGGCCGACGCGCTGAAGCCGAACACGGCGACGCTGCTCCAGATCGAGCGGCGCGGGACGCTGATGTATCTCGCATTCCGACTCGAACGGTGAACCTGACGAACCCTTCGAACCTAACCCCCCCTTGTGTGCATTTCCAGGTGGGCGTCCTTCTTGAGCGCGGCGAGGGGAATCAGCGGCAGTCGCCGCTCCGACGCGAGACGTTCCTCGGCCCCGCGGTCGGCACGCAGCGACCACATCGTTCGTATCAGCTGCACGAGTTCCTCCTGCGTGGCGCCCGCGCGGAGGGGCCTCCTGAAATCCGTACCGGCCTTCGCGTACAAGCACATGAGCCACATGCCGTCGGCTGTCAACCGGCTGCGGTCGCACGACGCGCAGAACGGCTCGGTTGTGGACGATATGATTCCGAACACCGTGCCGTCGGGGAGGGCGTAGCGATCCGCCGGCGCCGACGTCTCCTCGGCGACCGGAACAACAGGTCCGAACCGTGACTCCAGCGCGCGCAGCATCTCTCTCCGGGAGACGACCGCCTCAGGCGTCCAGCGCGTCGCGCCACCCACGTCCATGTACTCGATGAAGCGCACTTCCGCCCCAACGTGCCTGCCGTATTCGAGCAGGTCGACCAGCTCCCCGTCGTTCACGCCCCGGATGACGACCGAATCGATCTTCAGCGACCGAAAGCCAACCGATGCCGCGGCGTCGATGCCGGCCATGACGGCGCGATGCTCGTCGAACCGCGTCAGCGTCGCGAAGCGATGAGGATCCAGGGTGTCGAGGCTCACAGTAATGCGGTGCAGGCCCGCAAGTTTGAGCGCGTGGGCGTGCTGCATCAGCAGGACGCCGTTGGTCGTCAGCGCCAGATCGTGGATCGCGGACCGTGCCGCGAGTGCCTCGACCAACCGCGGAAGGTCGCGGCGCAGCAGCGGCTCTCCACCGGTGAGACGCACGCGATCGACGCCGGTCTCCGTAAACGCATCCACAATCCGGCCGATTTCCTCGAAGGAGAGCACGTTGTCGCGGGGAAGCCAGACGTAGTCCGTTTCGGGCATGCAGTACTGGCAGCGCAGGTTACAGCGGTCCGTCACCGAAACACGGAGACTCCGCAGCGGCCGTTCGAATCGATCCAGAATCATGGGGACGACTTATTATGGCCCAATCGGCCGCCCCTCTCGCTCTGGAGGCTCACGCGCATGCGTAGCTCGACCTGTTCCCTGTTTCTGGCGGCGGCGCTCGTCGCGGCGCCCATGGCACAGGATCGCTCGAAG
>JAIVJE010000091.1 GCA_020200195.1 Acidobacteriota bacterium
TGCACGGGGCCGGGCTCCGTCGAAACGCGCGCGATGACCGCTCGGGCCATCGTGTCACGCTCGCGCCGCGGGTGCGCCGTCTCAGCCGTCACAACTCGATGTAACAAGTGTTGTGGTACACATACCCGCATGCGCACCCTTCTGATTCTGATTGCGACCGTTGTTCTGGCTCAGCCGGTGCTCGCCCAAGAGATGCCGGCGGACTACGCGGCAGTGCTGAAAACTCTCGGACGCCAAGGGGACTTCAAGGATGGCGTGCTCAAGGTGAACATCCCGAGAAATGACATCAACGTCAGCGTCGATGGTGTCGCCACACCAACGCCATTCGGGTTCGGTGGCTGGATCGCTCTCGCCAAAGGCGATCACGGCGACGTGATGATGGGCGACCTGGTGTTGACGGAGGAAGAAGTGAACCCGGTGATGTCCGCGGTGCTGGACAACGGCCTGAACGTCACCGCCGTGCACAATCACTTCTTCTATGAGACGCCTCGCATCTTCTACATGCACGTCCACGGTCACGGCACGCCGGCAGACATCGCGAAGCGAATCGCCCCCGCTCTGGCGTTGATCGGCAAGACGCCGCCTCGTCGAGGGGCCGCAGCCGCCGCGGGCAAGCCGATCGAGGGGAAGCTCGACACCGCCCGGCTGGCGAAGATCGTCGGGCACGAGGGTGAACAGAGCGGCGCCGTCTACAAGATCACGATCGGCCGGCCCGACATCCCGCTGAAGGAGATGGGCGCGACCATCAACGCGCGTATGGGGCTCAACACCTGGGCGGCGTTCTACGGCAGCGATGCGGATGTAGTAGTGGCTGGTGATGTCGCGATGCGAGCCGAGGAAGTCACGCCGGTATTGAAGGCGCTCCGGTCGAATGGAATCGAGATCGTAGCCATTCACCACCACATGACCACGGCCGATCCCACCGTGTACTTCCTCCATTACTGGGGCAGAGGACCGGCGCAGAACCTGGCGACGGCGGTCCGGGCGGCCGTCGATCAAACCGGCAAGGCGGCGTCGACGAGACGATGACTCCCAGCGTGCCCCCGGCGCCAACGGCAACGGAGCGGCCGGTCAGTGCGGCCGTTGCCGGCGAGGCGTCCGCGGGACGCTCCGCAGGAACGCATCGCTGGCTGCTGCTTGTCCATCAGTTGCCGGCGAAACCGTCGAATCTCCGCGTCCGGACGTGGCGTCGGCTGCAACAGCTTGGCGCGATCCCGGTGAAGCGGGCGGTGTACCTGCTTCCGGATTCTCCGTCGGCTCGCGAAGACTTCGAGTGGCTGAAGACTGAAATCGAGGGGTCTGGAGGCCAGGCCAGCTTGTTTACCGCGGACACGGTGGATACCTGGTCGAGCGACGACTTGATCCAGGAGTTCCGCCGCGCGCGTCAAAGCGACTATACGAGCCTGTCCCGCGCGGTCGAACGGGCGCTGGCTGCTGCGCGGCGCAAACGTGCCCCGCGGCGTTCACGTCAGGCCGCCAGCCGCATCGTCGAGACGTTTCGTCAGCGCCTCGCGGCCCTCGAGGCGATCGACTTCTTCGGGAGTGCCGGCCGCGATCGGGCGGCGATCCTGATTGGCGACCTGCAGCAGGTACTCGCCGGCGTCACAGGAGCCGACGGCAAAACCTCCTCAGATCAACGCACGCGTGACGCGTACGTCCAACGGACCTGGGTGACGAGACCCCCGGCCGGGCATAGATCGGATGGGAAGCGCCTGGCTGATCAAGCGGTTCATCGATCCGGAGGCACGGTTTGGTTTCGTCGATCAGCCGCCGAGTTCCGGTACCGCCATCCCATTCGACATGTTCGGCGTGGAATTCACCCATCGAGGCGAGTGGTGCACGTTCGAGACGCTCGTGCGCACGTTCGCGATTACGGACGCAGCAGTGTGTCGTCTCGCGGGGATCGTTCACGATCTCGACCTCAAAGACGCACGGTTCGGCGCTCCGGAGGCCGCTGCTGTGGGCGCGATGGTTGAAGGCCTCCAGGTGCTCTATGCGGACGATCACGCATTGCTCGAACAGGGGATCACGATGTTCGAGGCGCTCTACCGGTCATTCGAGCGCGCGGCACGACCGGCAGGCCCGCGCCCCGTGGCCGGCCGGCAGCGGAAATCCTCGACGCGGGCGACTCGCCAGAACCAATGCAACCAGCAGCATGCGGGATGACGGCGGCAGGCGCGCTGTCGCGCGCCGCGGCGCTCGTGTGTGCTGCGGGTGGTCTGCGGGCGACCGCTGTCAGTACCGTGGGGGTCCTTATAGCCCTGCACGTCGCTCGTCGTGGCCTTTCGGCTGCGCAGATTGGTCTGGTGATCGGCGCGGGAATGGCGGCGAACGCGGCGGCAACCGTCGTCATCGGCTTGCGGGCCGATCGATGGGGGCGACGGCGGTCCCTCATTAGTCTCGGAGTGATCACCGGCCTCGGGTCTGTGGCGATCGGCCTTGTAGCCTCACTTCCCGTGCTGGTCGGGATTCTGTCGCAGCGATGGTAAACGGGACGGGGCGCGACCGCGGCCCTGCCGCCGCGGTGGCACAGGCACTGCTGCCCGGCACGACCACGGATGAACGCCGGACGTGGGCGATGGCCCGGTACAACGTCGTGATCGATACGGGCCATGCGCTGGGAGCACTCGCCGCTGTCGTGCCGACGCTCCTCGTTCGAGTATTTCAGATCAGTGATGCCGCGGGTCACATGTGGACCTTCTTCGGCGGTGGCGCCGCGCTGATGATCGCGACGGTTCCGTATTTCTTTCTGCCGTCGGCGATCGAACAGGTCGAGCCTCCGCCCGCGATTTCCCGCCCCGACAACGTAGACCCGAGCACTCGCGGGATCGTGCGGAAGTTGATGGTGCTCTTCGGACTCGACAGCATCGGCGGGGGCTTTCTCAGCTCGTCGCTCGTGGCGTACTGGTTCTTCCAGCGGTATGGGACGTCCGAAGTGCAGCTGGCGTGGAGCTTTTTTGCGGCCCGTACTCTGAATGTTGTGTCTCATTTGGCGGCCGCCTGGATCGCGCGCCGGATCGGGCTGCTGAACACGATGGTCTTCACGCAGTTGCCGTCGAGCATATTCGTCATGCTCGCACCAGCCGCTCCGACTGCCACGGCCGCTGCGGCGTTGTTTCTGACCCGCGAGGCACTCGTTGAGATGGATGTGCCGACGCGTCAGTCCTATGTCGTGGCGGTCGTTCCGCCGTCGTCGCGCACCTACGCGAGCGGCATGACCAACGCGACGCGGAATGCCGGGTGGGTCGTCGGACCGCTGGTCGGCGGCACCGCGATGCAGCATGTCGCACTCGCTGCGCCGCTGTTGATCGGCGGGGCGTTGAAGATCGTGTACGACCTGGCGCTCTATGGATCGTTTCGTCATCCGCGGCCACCGGAAGAGCGGGTGGGACTCACGAGCCGAGAGGAGTACTCATGACAAGAACCACAACCTTTTTACTGTGCGTGTTGGCGGCGGCTGTTGTCGCCCACGCGGCAACCCGTACGCTCGACTTCAGACAGGATGCCGTCGGTCGACAACCAAAAGGTTTCGAGTTCGGGCACACGGCAGGCGTTGGCCGCCCTGGCACATGGGTCGTTCAGGCGGAGGGCACCAATAAGTTCCTCGTGCAGACGGACGCCGATTCGACACGGTCGCGGTTTCCGGTCGCCGTGCTCTCGGACGTGAGCGCAACAGATGTGGACCTGTCGGTTCGATTCAAACCCGTGTCAGGCCGCGTCGATCAGGCGGCTGGTCTCGTGTGGCGGTACCGCGACCAGGATAACTACTACATCGTCCGCGCGAACGCGCTCGAAGACAACGTGGTGCTCTACAAAGTCGAGAAGGGCAATCGGACCGACCTGCCGGTGAAGGGCGAAGGCCGCACCTATGGCAAGAAGGCGGAGGTGCCGGCCGGCCAGTGGAGCACCCTGCGGGTCGTCGCGAATGGCCGTGTGTTCGAGATCTACTTCAACGGGACGAAACTGTACGAGGTCGAGGATGCGACGTTCTCTGAGGCCGGGAAGGTTGGCGTCTGGACGAAAGCCGATTCCGTGACGCAGTTCGACGATCTCACCGTCGTCACGAGGTAAGCCATGCGCGCTCTCAGATTTACGCTGAGCATTCCAGTAGCAATCATCGTCGCGATCGCAGGTTTCGCCGCGTGTCGCGCGTCGGAGCAACGGGCCGAGCGCAGCGCGACGATCTACGTGTCGACCGACCGTGTGTTCTCCGAACCGGTGCTGCGCGAATACGAGAAGCGGACCGCTGTCCGAGTGAACGCCGTCTATGACACGGAGGAGACCAAATCCACTGGCCTCGCGAATCGACTGATCGCCGAGAAGGCCCGGCCGCAGGCTGACGTGTTCTGGTCGAACGAGCCGGTTCGCACTCTGGTGCTCAAGTCGCGCGACATCCTGGCGCCATATCGGTCGCCGAGCGCGAAGGGTATTCCGCCCGCACTCGTGGACCCCGACGGTTACTGGACTGGATTCTCTGCGCGAATCCGCGTCATCGCATACAACACGAAACTCGTGAAGGCGGAGGAAGCGCCGCGATCCATATTCGAGCTCGCCGACTCGAAGTGGCGAGGGCAAGTGGCCATGGCCGACCCGCGATTCGGGTCGACCTCATTCCACGTGGCCGCGCTCTACGCAATGGCCGGCGACCAGAAGATGGACGATTTCTTTCGCCGGCTGAAGGCGAACGGCGTGCGCGTCGTGGGCGGAAACTCGGTCGTCAGGGACTTGATCGCCCGAGGCGAAGTCAAAGTCGGACTGACTGATACCGACGACGTGAATGTCGCCATTGAAGACGGGCAACCGATCGCCATGGTGCTGCCGGATGCTGAAGGACTGGGTGTGCCGGTGATGCCAAATATGGTTTCGTTAATCGCCAACGCCCCACATCCGGAGGAGGCACGCCGACTGATCGATTATCTGCTCTCTGCGGATGTCGAGCGCCAACTTGCCCAATCCGAGGCCGTACAGATTCCGCTTCACGCCGGCGTCCCCGGTCCAAAGAACATCCCGGCAATCGACACGTTCAAGCCGATGACGCTCGATTACACGAAGGCAGCCAGTCGCGTGAAGGATGTCACGGGGCGGCTCGCTGGGATCCTGGGGCTCTGAGCACGCGCCGACAGGAAACCCGTGCGCATGACGCCGTGGCCGTCCAGTCGAACCCTCGTTCTCGCGGCCGCCATCGCGTTGTTCGTCGCATGCTGTCTGCTGCCGATCGGGTATCTGTTGACGATCCCGCTGACCAGCATGAACGTCGCATCCTCTGCTTTGTGGCTCGACGCGCGTCAGCAGGGCCTGCTCCGGAACACCGCGCTCCTTGGCGTAGGGTGATTGCGACTCTCGCCGGCCACGATCTGCTTTCCGACTGGGCGTACAGCTTACCCGCCGCGATCCTGGTGCTCAGCCTGGTTTTCTATCCTTTGTCGATGCTGGCGACGGAAGTCGCCATGCGACGGATTGATGGACGCCTTGAAGAAGCGGCCTTGATCATCGCGCCTCCCGAATTTGTTCTTCGTCGGGTCACACTTCCGCTCGCCGCACCGGCCATTCTCGCCGCCGCCCTCATCGTCTTCGTCCTGTCGGTGTCCGAGTTCGGGGTCCCGGCACTTCTTCGTGTTCGCGTCTACACGACGGAGGTCTTTACTGCATTTGCGGCGCTGTACGATTTCAGCCGAGCGATGCTTCTCGCCTTGCCGCTGCTCGTGCTGTCGTTCGTCGTCGCCGGCGTCGCGGTGGCGTTGGTGGGAGACCGTTTGGTGAGTACGCGGCGCGGTTCGGCAACGCGTCCGGTCTTACTCGAGCACTGGCGACGATCGGCAGAGGCCGCGGCGATTGCCGTCGCCGCGATGGCTCTCGCTGTTCCCGTAGTCGTCCTTATACGTGAAGCACTCGGCGCCGCATCTGTTCGCGCGGTTCTGGAGGGTTCCGGTCGTGCGATTGCGAATAGTTTGGGACTGGCGACGATCGGCGCGACGGCTGTCGTGAGTGTGGCGGCATGGCTCGGATATGCGCGTGCGAGAACCCGCCGTCGCATCGGGCAACTCGCCGACGTTCTCTTTGTCGTGGCCTTTGCCGTTCCAAGCACGATCGTCGGCGTGGGCCTGATCGGCCTATGGAATCGGCCCGGCCTGGTGGGCGTGGTGTACGGCACGGACCTCATGTTCATCCTGGGGTACCTCGCGCGATTCCTGCCGGTCGCGGCTTTGACGATCGCGGCGGCAACTCGCTACGTCCCCGTGTCCCAGGAGGAAGCAGCGGCCGTGAGCGGCGCTGGATGGCTGCGAACGATGATGCGGATTGTCCTCCCGCAGGTCCGACTTGGCCTTCTCACAGCGTGGGTGATCGCGTTTGTCCTCGCATTCGGCGAGCTTGGCGTGAGCATCCTGGTCGCGCCTCCGGGCGAAGCGACGCTCCCGATTCGCATCTACACGATCATCGCGAACACTCCACCGTCACATGTCGCGGCGCTGTCGCTGCTCCAAACATCGGTGATCCTCGCTCCGCTCGTCATACTCGCCGGCGCGCTTGCAGTGCGGGAGTCTCGGTGAGCGGAGTTGCCGTCTCTGCCCGGAACGTCACCAAGCGCTTTGCGACGCATCGGGCGGTCGACAACGTGACGTTGGATGTCGCGCCTAGCGAGTCGGTCGTTATTCTGGGTCCGAGCGGATGTGGGAAAACGACACTGCTGCGTCTCATTGCCGGCCTCGAAGTGCCGGACACCGGTGAAATCTGGATGGGTGATGTCCAAGTCGCCGGTGTCAATCGCAGTCTGGTTCCTCCTCATCGACGGCAACTCGGATTCGTCTTCCAGGATCTCGCCCTGTGGCCGCACCTGACAGTCGGAGGAAATCTGCAGTTCGTGCTCGATTCGTTGCGGGTTCCCCGCGCTGAACAGAGCGAGCGAATCGACGAGGTCCTGAGGTTGGTTCGCATCGAGGGATTTGCGCGTCGGTATCCTCATGAGCTCTCCGGCGGCGAGCAGCAGCGCGTGGCACTCGCCCGTGCCCTGGTGGGCAGGCCACGCCTGCTCCTGCTCGACGAACCGCTTTCAAGCCTCGACGCGGAGCTCGGCTCAGCCATGCGCGGGGAACTTGTCCGGCTCCAGAGAGCGCTCGCGTTGACGACGGTGTACGTGACACACGACAGGGAAGACGCCGCCGTTCTTGCCGACCGTGTCATTGAGATGCGGGCGGGCCAAATCGTCAGGGCGAACGACACCCGACCGACGGAGGAACGTGCGTGAGAGCTTCGGCGATAGTGGTCGTGGCGCTGGCACTTGCCGGGACGCCGGCATGGGCGCAAGAGGCAGCGCCGTGTCCCGTGCTGTGCACGCCCGAGTTCAAGGTCGAACCGACGTTCACGTTTACGAACCTGTTTGGCTCGCCGCGAATCGTCCACGACGACGGAACCGTCAGCCGAGAAGGACGCGGACCCGAATTCGAGGTGATTCTTTCCCTCGGTCTACCGACGCGCATCTCCTGGCTGGAGTTCACCGTCGAAGGGATCTTCTTGCCGTTCGATCGAAACAGTACGCCAGAACTCGAGTTCGAGACTAATTTCATCTGGCTGCCAGGGGAGCGGACGCGCGGTTGGATCAGCTCGCATTTCGACGTCGTGGACAAATTCAGTCCCGCGGAACGCCCGACGGACCGGCGCGCCTACAGGCACAAGCTGAATCTGGAACTGGACACGAGCGTGTCGATCTTCAATTGGCTGCCGGAAGGGCGCTGGCTCCGTGGCGTTGAACTGGAGGGGTCGTTGGATTACGTAGCCACGGGCCTTCCGAGGGCAGGCGACCGGACAAACGGAGGTCGTTATCTCGACAAAGCGAGCCCCTGGTCGTTTTCGGTCGTCTTCGTGGTGCCGGTCGCGCCGTGGTGACGGATCCGATCAATCGGAAGGAACCGAGTCGCGCCAGCACGGATGAGGCAGTTGCGAAATCAGTCGTCTCACAGCCGGAAAAGATTCGACGCTCAAGCCGCGCCACTGACGAGCCAGGGTCGAAAATCATCCAGTACGGTGTGAGCTACGGTGAGCCACCTCAGCAATAATGCCGACATCTGATTTAGGGTTGGCCGATCCTCGATGACAATCGGCCCACCGATGCGAAGATTCGCCTGGCACTTGCTGCATGAGCAGTACAATCCGAGCCTCCAGCGATCCAGACGCTGCACACCCGCGCGACGGAGCCTTGCGGCCCCGCCTTGGACCCGCGGTGCGCGCTACGACGCGGGCGTCAGGTCGAGCGCTTCGACGATACGGACGTACGGCAGCTGCGCCGCGTCGTTGACCTTCCGGACATCGTCGGCGCTCGACGCGTCGAACAGGCACATGCAGCGCGCTTCGCCGGGCACGAACGTGCTTCGGATGTACCGCACCGCCGTCCCGTCGGCGGTGAACCGCTGCGACGCGGCAATCGCCGCCTGCTGCGCGCCGGCGAGCTGCGGCATCGTGATGCCCTTCAGATCCCGTTCCACCATGTAGACTGCCATTTGCCTCTCCTCCAGATATGCTGTAATAACCGCCGCGTTCGTTGGACATCATCGCCGCACGTACCTCCGATGTCTTCAATGCGGCCGTCAAAAACCTTCAAGAATCATCAAATGTACAGGTTTGGTTCATTTTGCGTGGATCCGGCGCGGCGCGTCCTCACACGCGACGACCAGCCGCTGCCGGTCACCGGCCGCGCGTTCGACGTCCTCCTCGCGCTGCTCGATCGCGCGGGACACACCGTGGACAAGGACGATCTGCTTCGCACCGTGTGGCCAGCCACGGTCGTCGAAGAGGCGAACCTCAGCCAGCAGATCTTCATGCTCAGAAAGCTGCTCGGCCAGCGCGACGACGAACCGTACATAGCGACAGTGCCGCGGCGCGGTTACCAGTTCGTGGCGCCGGTGACGGCGTCTCCTGATGTCAATCCGGCGGCCGCGCGGGCTGCGGGCATCACTCTACACGACGTGGTGAACTCCACCGCGCGTCTCGAGATTCCCATCGTCGGCGCGCGGCTTGCAGCCGCGTCGCCGTCGGCGATCGTCGCCGTATCGCGCGACGGGACGCTGATCGCGTATATCGCGGCCGACGGCGCGACGACGCGACTGTATCTCCGGCCACTGGATCGCTTTGAGGCGACCCCAATCCCGGGGACGGAGGGCGCGAGCAATCCGTTCTTCTGGCCCAATGGACGATGGATCGGTTTTCAGGCAGGCCGCCGACTGCTGAAGGTTGCAATCGACGGCGGACCACCGTTTATGCTCACAGATGTTGCGGACGTCCGCGGCGCGACCTGCACCAGTACGGGCGACGTCGTGTATGCGCCCGGGCCGGCGACGGGACGGGCGCTACGCCGATGGCCGACTCGTGTGGGCGCGCGGCGGTTCGCTGTTCGCCGCGCCATTCGACCCGACGAACGTGGCGGTCGATCCGCCCCCGCGCGTCGTTCAGCGCGGCGTGGCGATGAGCGCTACCGGCGTCGCGCATTTCGACTGTTCCGATACCGGCATTCTCGTGCACGTGCCGGGCGGGGCCGAGACGCTCCAACGCTCACTCGTGTCTGTCGACCGGAACGGACGGGAAGTTGCACGCCTCACGAGCGGCGATTCGCTGGAGGAGCCGCGGTTCTCGCGAGATGGCCGCACCATCGTCCTCAGCCTGCGGAGCCGAAGTTCCGACCTGTGGCTGTTCGACATCACGCGCGGCGCGCTCGGACGCTTGACGTTCGAGGGAGAGAACTTCGCGGCGGTCTGGGGACCGGACGAGAGAACGATCACCTTCAGCGCGAGCCCTGGCGGCGCCTCGACTGGCGCCGGAGCGGGTGCCGCCAATCTGTTCACGCTGCATCCGGATCGTTCGGAGTCACCCGAACTGCTCATCGCGAGCGAGTTCGATAAGGTCGCCGGCGGATGGTCGCCGAATGGTGCAACGCTGGTCTTCACGGAGTACCACCCGGACTCGGGCGCGGATCTCTGGGTCCTCGATCGCGCGGCCGAACGCGTGCAGCCGTTCATCCGCACGCGGTTCAACGAATATGCGCCGGCGCTCTCGCCGGACGGTCGCTGCCTCGCGTACGTGACCGACGAATCCGGACGCGCGGAGGTTGTCGTGGTGGCGTTCCCGGATGCAACAGGAAAGCGGCAGCTCTCGACGGACGGTGGCACCGAACCACTGTGGTCGCGCGACGGGTCGGAGCTGTTCTATAGGAGCGGCCATCGGTTGATGCGTATCGATGTGAGCGGCGGGATCGCGCACGCAGGGATTCCGACGACCCTGTTCGAAGGGCGGTACGTAGCCGGGACGGTGACGCTTGCCAACTATGACGCGTCGGCGGATGCGACACAGTTCCTGATGGTCGTGGCGGAGGTGCCGATATTGCCGTCCGTGCTGCGAGTGACACTGCAGCGGCGAAGCGGGATAGCGTAGAGAAGCGGGACAGCATATATCTGCGCTTGGCGCAAGGAAACCAATCCCGGACCGTTGGGTGCACCAACAACATCCACGACTATCTACCGAGATCGAAGTGACGCTCACACCGTGTCGATGAGCCAGGGCGAAAATCACTCAGGCCGTGGAGGCGCGTGAGAGTCAGTTCGACTTGGTAGCCGAGGCTGCGGAGTTTGCGGATCATCTTGTGCGCTCGCACCTTCTTCGCCTCGCCGCTGGCTGCCGGCCCGCGCTCTTCGTCGCGTACGCGCTCGTGCAGGATCTTCCAGATCAATCGACACAGCCGGTGGGTGAGGGCGCCGATGGCCTGCGCATGTCCGAGGCGAGGCACGAGAGGGCGATACACCACGGCGAAGATCGTGCCTCGGGCCTTGACGGCGGCATTAGCAGCTTGGTTGGGGACGCGGCGCATCTGGCGATTGCCTTTTGGGCAACGGTGACTGTAGTTCTTGCCAGCGCTCTCCTCCGTGCCGGGGCACGTGCTCATCCACGGAGCGAGGTGCTTCGGTGACGGGAATGTCGCCGCCGCAGCGCCGACTTCCGCAATGATCTGCTGCGCGGAATCGACACCGAAGCCCGGGACCTCGGCGAGGCGCTGCACCGCGTCGTGGTGTTCCGCAAGCAGGTCGGCCATCTGCTGATCGAGCTGTCCGAGGTGATCCTCGATCACGCGCAGCTCGTCGAGCGTGAGCTTCAGCAGCCGACGGTAGACCGGATGCAGTGTCGGACATGCCTGGAAGGCATTGCACAATTGCTCGGGAGTGGCGCGCAAACGCGGAGCCGCGAGCGCCGCGAGAGCGGCCGGATCGGTTTCCCCGTCCGCCAGCGCCTGCAGCATACGACGGGCTGATGCCAAGCAGATCGGACACCACACTGGAGACCTTAACGTGGGCTTCCTCGAGGAGCGCCTCCAGCCGATTGTGCAGTTGGACGCGGCTGCGCGTGACTTGACTTGCGGCGCATCACCGTTCGCCAGAGCCGCTGCTCCGCGTCGGGCACGAAGCGCAAGGTCAGCTCTTGCGCGACCAACCGCTTCACTAAGCGTTCGGCATCAGGAAAATCCCTCTTGCGCCCGCCGGCTCCACGATTGGACTGTGGTTGTGCGAGGTGAGCGTGCCGGCAATCGGGCTGGCGGGCGTGAGCGCCCGACGCTTCGGCGTCCAATACCGCTCCAACGCTTCCCACACGGGTCGCCAGTGCTGTGCGTCGATTCCATCGCGACTTCGTCGACTGCGCGCTCGACGAGCCAGTCCGCCAGCGCGCGCAGTTCCGCGGGGCTGGTGCCCACCTTCCGGCGTTCAAACCGGTACTCGCCCTCACCCTCAACGTCGGCCACCACCACGGCCAACATCTTCTTGTGCATGTCAATGCCCGCGAAGTGGTACGGCATCGGTCTCTCCTCGTGGGAGCGGAGAGCGTGCCTCATCGCATCACTCAGGGTCGCGAGCTATCGCAGTTCTCGCAGAGAGAACGGGACGACGCTCAATTATTCGGTCAATCACGCACGCTCCGGGTCAAACAGTTG
>JAIVJE010000092.1 GCA_020200195.1 Acidobacteriota bacterium
GTGCACGCGCTCGCGACGGTCACATCTGTACTGGGCAAGCGTCTTCGCGTGGGCGTCATCATGCTCGTCTCGGGTTTGCTGCAGGTCCTGCTCGCGTTCGTGCTCGGCCGTCGATACGGCCTCGTCGGTATTCCGCTCGCCGCGCTGATCACGCAGGCGATGTTCGCGATTCCATTGCTGCTGTCACCGCTGGCCGCGCTCACCGGGCTGACTCCACGCGCGCTCGTGCCGACCGTGGCAGCCCCGTGGGCGCGTCATTCACTACCGATGTTGGCCGTGTGCGCCGTAACGGGAATCCTGGTTCGGGACGTGCCGTTGTGGGTTGCCATTCCGCTGGGCGTGGCCGCAGCCGGAACGTATGTGGTGATGGCGCGACGGCTCATCTTCGCGTACGCGCCGGTCGCGGAGATGTTTCGCACGCGTCTGGCCGGCCTTCGCACCGCGGTGACGCTCGCGTGGGCGAGACCCGAACGGCCACCGGTTCAATGATGCTCGGTGATCCATTGCCTCGACGAGGACGCTGGTGACGCAAGGACGCGGTAACGCATATCGCACGCGCTCTCGTCTCGAACGCGCGGCAGCCGGTCTACGCAGCGTTCTGCCGCAACCGCTCACCGATGCGCTGCGCGGCGGATACCACAAGCTTCTTGCAACGAGCGCTGCCGATCGGTTCGTGTGCACACTGCCGGAGGGGGAGCGCGTCCGCGTGCTCCCGCAGTACGGCGAACTGACGTGGAACCCCGAAGAGTACGCCGCGTTCGGGCAGGCGGTCGCGCCCGGGACCACCGTGCTCGACATCGGCGCCAACCTCGGCGCCTACACACTGCTCTTTGCACTGTGGGTGAGGGAGTCGGGCCGTGTGTTTGCGTTCGAGCCGGCTCCGGAATCGTTCGCGGGGCTGCTGGCGCACGTGGCTCTCAACGGACTTGCAGATCGTGTCGCGGCCCAGCAGCTCGCGGTCAGCGACACCGAGGGCCTGGCGGCATTTCAGGCGAGCGGCCGCGACGGTGCGAATCGAATCGTCGCCGCCGCCGACGGATCCCCAGACATCCTCCAGGTCGGCTCCACGAGCGTCGACGCGTTCTGCCGGAAGAAGGCCGTCCGCCCCGGCTTCATCAAGATTGACGTAGAGGGCGCGGAGCTGCAGGTGCTGCAGGGCGCCAGGGAGACGATCGGTGCTGCCGGCGAGGCCCTGCACCTCTTCGTCGAGCTGCACCGTCATTTGTGGGAAGCGTTCGGAGCCTCGCGCGCCGCGCTCGAAGCGGAGTTCCGGCTGCAGGGCCTTCGGCCCGAACGACTCGACGGACATCCGAACGTGTGGGACATCGAAGGCGTCTGCCTTCGGCTGCGCCGATGCGGATCCTGATTGCCCACGAAGCTGCCGCGGGTGCGGGCGGGGTCGAAAGTTACCTGGCGGCGCTGATGCCCGCGCTGGTTGCCTGCGGCCACGAGCTGACGTTTCTGCACGCGACCAGCCGCACCGCGTCCGCCCCGACACGTCTCGACCGCGGGAGCTGGCGATCCGTCGGTGTTGCCGACGATGGCATCGACCACGTGATGGCGCAGATTCGCGAGTGGCGTCCTGACGTGTGCTTCTCGCACAACATGGGACCGCTCGACGTTGAAGCACGGTTGGTGGAGACGGTCCCCGTCGTGAAGATGATGCACGGCTATTTCGGGACCTGCATCAGCGGTCAGAAGTCACACATGTTCCCGGCCGCCCAGCCATGCGACCGCCACTTCGGTGCGCCGTGTCTCGGGCTCTTTCTTCCTCGGCGTTGCGGCCAGCTGAGACCTGGACGGATGACATCGCAGTTCCGTTGGGCGATGCGTCAGCGCGCGGTGCTTCCTCGCTACCGCGCCCTTATCGTCGCCAGTAAGCACATGGCGGAGGAGTACCGTCGCCACACCAGTCCTGAAGGTCGCATCTTCGTCGCGCCGATGTTCGCGACCGAGTCCGAACCGGCGGTGCCGCGTGCGCTGCCGGCGAGCCCATCGCTCCTGTACATAGGGCGCATGACATCTCTCAAAGGTGGCGACGTCCTGGTGCGCGCGGCAGCGGTTGCAAACCGCACCTTGCGCACGCCACTGACGCTCGTGATGGCGGGTGACGGCCCCGAGCAGGAACGATGGCAGCGCATCGCGAGGGAATGCGCGGTGGACGCCCGTTTTCCGGGGTGGGTGACTGGACGAGAGCGCACCGCACGGTTGCGGGACGCCAGCGTGCTCGCGGTGCCCAGCCTGTGGCCTGAGCCCTTCGGTCTCGTAGGCCTCGAAGCGGCGGTACACGGCGTGCCTGCTGTTGCGTTCAACGTCGGCGGCATTGGCGAGTGGCTGCATCACGGAGAGAACGGATGCTTTGCCGATCGGTACGGAGATGCCGTGTCGTTGGGCGAGACTGTGGCAGCCATGTTGAACGATGAGCCACGGCTCGCCGCGCTTGGCGTGGGCGCGCGACGGCTCGTGCGGCGCTTCTCGATGCGTGCGCATCTCGAGACGATCGAACCCGTCCTGGCTGAAGCCGCCGGGAGGATCGGGGTCATGCTGTCGTGAGCGGTGTTGTGGGGGCGCGCCCCGTGTTCCATCTCTTGACCGGAGAATGGCCGCCGGCCATCGGCGGCGTGGGCGATTACTCACAGTTGCTCGCCGAGGCGCTCATCACCCGTGGATGCTGCGTGCACGTCTGGTGTCCGACGGTTCAGGACAGCTGCAGCCCGGGCGTGCAGCTCCACCGGCTGCCCGATCACTTCGGTGCGAATTCCCGCGACATGCTCGGGCGCGCGTTCCAGACCACACCCGGTACTGTCCTCGTGCAGTACGTACCGAACGCGATGGGGCTACGGGGATTGAACGTCCCATTCTGCCTGTGGCTTCTCCGAATCGGCCGACGCGGTGCTGACATCCGCGTGATGTTTCACGAGCCGTTCTTCTATTTCGAGCGGTTTCGACTGTTGCGGAACGGCCTGGCCGTTGCCCAGCGCGCCATGGCCGCTGCGCTTTTGCGCGCCAGCGCTGTCGTTTACGTTTCCACCGACACGTGGCGCGCCTATTTGAGTCCGTACGGAGGCCGCGGCCGGGAGGTCATCGCGCTCGCGATTCCATCGACCATCCCGGTGGTCAGCGATGCCGGGGCCACCACCCGATGGCGTGCCGCGTTCACAGGCGGCGATCCTCTCGCCCGCATCGTCGGGCATTTCGGTACGTTCGGGGATCATGTCGCCGGCGAACTGACGAGCGCTGTACCGGCCTTGCTGAACGCGCATCCGCACGCGGTCTTTGTATGCCTCGGCCGCGGGAGCGGGCGTTTCGCCAGATACCTTCGCGAGACTTGTCCTGATCTCGCCGCACGAATCCGCGGTACCGGGGCGCTCTCGCGATCCGAGCTCTCCACCGCGCTCCCGGCCTGTGACGTGCTCGTTCAGCCGTACCCCGATGGCGTGACGACACGACGAACGTCAGTGATGGCCGGTCTCTCGCACGGCATCGCGACGGTGACAACGACAGGTCGGCTGACCGAACCGCTCTGGGCGGCCCGCGCCGGCGTCGCGCTCGCGCCTGCATCAGACGCGAACGCGATTGCTCGCCGTACCGTATATCTGCTGGCAAACGACGCCGCACGGCGCGCGCTGGCCGCACGCGGTCATGCGCTCTATGGCTCGAGCTTCTCGCTCGAACGCACGGTGGAAGCACTGCTCAACGGTGTAGCGCGCGCGGCATGATGCCGAACGGCCATTCGCTGCGTGTTCTTCTCGTCGGCGATTACGACGACGATCCGAGGCTCGGATCGGCAAAAGTCGTGCACAAGCTTCGCGAGGAACTGCACGAGGCGGGTCACGTCTGCGACGCGCTCTTCAAGCGGGATCTGGGCGTAAGTCCCCGTGGACGGCACGCGCGACAGCTGCTCTCGCCCGCGCTTTCCGCTCGCGCCATCCGTCGCGCTGAGCGTGGAGGCTGCTATGACGTCGTTGACGCCGCCAGCGCCGAGGGGCTCTGGTACGGAGCGCAGAAAAAGCTGGGGATGCATCGGCGCACGGCGCTGATCTGTCGGTCGCACGGCCTAGAGCACCTGAATTATGCCCGCATGCTCGACGACAGCCGCGAAGGGCTTCTTCCGAAGCCCTGGACGCGGCGCCTGTGGTACCCGCTCTCACGACTGTCACAAGTAGCGGCCGCCGCGAGGCTCGCCGATCGCTTGATCCTGCTGAACGAAAACGATCGAGAGTTCGCGCTCAGTCGGGGATGGCAGCCGTCGGAGCGCATCGATGTCGTGCCCCACGGCGTCTCGACGGCGTTCGTCGCCGACCGGCCCGCAGAGTCACGGCGGGGTGCGGGCTTGCTGTTCTGCGGCTCCTGGGACCACGTCAAAGGGGTCAGCTATCTCGTCGACGCCGTCGCGCGACTCGCAGACGAGGGCTGTCAGCCGCCGCTGACGATCCTCGGCCCAGGGCGTCCGGCGCATGACGTCCTTGCCTGTTTCCGGGAAGACACTCGCCGCCTGATTACCGTCACGGATCGTGTGTGCGAAGGGCGCGTCGTTGACGAATATCGCAGGCATGACCTGCTGGTGTTCCCCTCTACCTACGAGGGCTTTGGACTCGTGGTCGTCGAAGCGATGAGTCAGGGACTGCCAGTCGTGGCCACAACCGCCGGCTGTGCGTCAGGGCTGGTGCGTGACGGGCAGACGGGCTTGCGAGTACCAGCCCGCGACGCCGTCGCGCTCGCGTCCTCAATCCGCGCACTGATGGAGGCGCCTGACGAGCGCCGCCGGCTCGGGGACAACGGCGCACGCGCCGTCGCGGCGATGACGTGGCGCGAGACGGCGCGGCGGACGGTCGATGTCTACCGGCGCGCGCTGGACGTGGGCCGGAGTTCATGACACCGCTCTCGATCGGCGTGACGACGCGCAACCGGCCGGATGCCCTGTGCCGCTGCCTGCGTTCGATCGCGTCGGCCTTCCCCTCTGCCGACGTGCTCGTCTTTGACGACGCGTCGGACGTACCTGTCTCTCGAGTTCTACCCGCTGCCGGCGCAGCACTCGGCGTGCGCGTGCTGCGCGACGAGGCTGGCGCAGGTTACATCGCGGGGCGCAACGCGCTCGTCGCTCAGGCCCGGCATGAATGCGTTTTGCTCCTCGACGACGACACCGAGCTTTTGGGCGCAGCTGCCGTGTCGCGAGGCGTGGAAGTGCTGGAGGCAGATCGGACCGTGGGCGCCGTCGCGTTCGCGCAGGCCGAAGCTGACGGCCGACCGTGGCCGGCGACGATGCAGCCTGGGCGTAACAGTGAACCGGCATACGTGCCGTGCTTCATCG
>JAIVJE010000381.1 GCA_020200195.1 Acidobacteriota bacterium
ATTCTAAAGCGCGTTCTTTCACGAGACGCCGAGCTCGGCTCGGGAGCATGCCTGCGCCAGTGTGATTTGCGTACATGACCATTTCTAGTCATACTCAGGTCATGAAACAGGTGCGGATTGCCGAGCTCAAAGCACGTCTCAGCGAATACCTTCGCGCCGTGCGCCGTGGCGAGACGATCGCTGTACTCGACCGCGAGACGCCCGTCGCTCAGATCATTCCCGTCCGCGACCGATCCGCTCTCCGCGTCCGGAAGCCTGCGCTTGGCACTCCACCGCCCAATCGCGTACGGCTCCCTCGACCTGTGAAGCTGGATGTCGATATCGTGCAACTCCTGCTCGAAGAACGCCAGGGGCAGCGGTGATTGCCTACGTGGACGCGTCAGTGCTGCTTCGTGTGGCGCTCGGTCAGCCGGACGCGTTGCCGGAGTGGTCTCAGATTCAGCAGGGCGTCTCAAGCGCGCTGGTGACGACTGAAAGCCTCCGCACTCTGGATCGTCTCCGGCTGCGGATCAAGCTCGCCGATGCGGACGTCGCCTCGCGCAGAGCCACGATTTTAAAACTTATCGCATCGCTCGAGCTCGTAGAAATCGATTCGGTCGTGCTCGAGCGGGCAGCCCAACCGATGCCTACCGAGCTCGGGACGCTCGACGCCATCCACCTCGCCACGGCCCTCCTTTGGAAGGAGATGACGCGTGAGCATTTGGTGATGGCCACCCACGATGACGCGCTTGCGCTCGGGGCCCAGGCCCACGGCCTTCCCGCCGTAGGCGTCACGCGCCCTTGACTGGTCCCTGGCAGATGTTGTGCGCTGAGGCGTCGGGCGCCCGACTCACATCGCGTGTAGTCGTCTCCCGTCGCCCGTCGCACCGTACATTGCACGGTGAACGCTGAACGTTGCACGTGGCTATCGCCGTCGCTGTGACCTCTGCGGTGAAGACGTTTTGGCGGGCGCCTTCATATACTTGCCGAGGTCAACACGGCCGCGGGCCGCCAGCAGCGGCTTCCACAGGTCCCCCACCTTCGCGATTCGCTCACGGACGTTATCGATGCGGAAGTCCTCGATGGTGACCCCCTTGTCTATCTCGGCCCAGGTGACCGGCGTCGACACCGTCGCGAGCGGCCTGGGACGCGGCGAGTATATCGACGCGAGCGTCCGGCCCCACGCGTTCTGGTTGTAGTCCACGACGACCCGCCCTCTCGGACGCTTGGCCACGCGGTACTCGGACGTCATCAGCGCCGGGTTACGGGACGCGAGCTCGACCGCCAGCGCCTTCGCGAACGTCCAGACTTCCTTCTGCACCGGCCCGCGCACAATCGGCACGTACACATGGAGACCACGCGACCCGGTGGTCTTGACGAGTGACGGCATTTCGAGCGTGGTGAGCGCGTCGCGCACGATCCGTGCGCATTCGAGCACGGCATCCCACGTCGCGCCTTCCCCCGGATCCAGGTCGAAGTGCACATAATCGGGCCGGTCCACGTCGTCGCAGCGGGCGTACCACTGGTTGAGATCGATGCAACCGAGGTTGATGACCCACAAAAGCGACGGCAGGTCGTCGATGACGGGAAAGTCGATGACGTTGCCGGATTCGTGCTCGATCGCACACACGCGGATCCACTCGGGCCGAGGCACCGGCGCCCGCTTCATGAAGAAGAACTCTCCGCCGGCGCCGTGGGGGTAGCGCTTCATCACCATGGCGCGATCCCGGATGTGCGGCAGGAGCACGTGCGCCACGTCGGCGTAGTACTGGATCAGGCCGCCTTTGGTGATGCCAGGGTCGGGCCAGAACGGCTTGTCGAGATTGGTCAGGCTCACCTCGCGTCCGTCCACGGCCACGGTTGCGGATCCCAGTGCCGGGATGATCAGTTTCTTGGCCACGGCCGTCATTGTAAGTTCCGCGTCCCCGTTTCCGCTGGCGTTGCAGAAGTGACCAGGCGTCCTGGTCGACGGATCGAGTCTCGGCGGCCTCTGGCCATGTCGAATCGCGCCGGCGACCGGAATGTAGTCGAGCTCGAGACCGGTGTTCACGCAGCGCAGCAACAGCCCACCGCGGCTCATGTCACCCCGGCCGACGAAGTCGCCCGGGAAGAGCAACCGGTCCCGGAAGATGCCCTGCAGCACGTCCACGTACTTCGCCGATGCAATGCTGCCCAGCAGGACGATGTCGCAGCCGTCGCCGACATCGGCGGCAATTGCGGCGGCACTCTGTTCGAGGGGCCGGCGATATTTCGGGTTGTCGGCGGACACGTCCACCTTGGCAAATGCTCGCAGCGCATCGATCGTGACCAGCGTGTCGGCGGTACGAAGGCCCGCGGTCGGCGTAATGATGAACACACCGGCCCCTGAAATCAGGGACTCGGGATCTGGCGGTCGTGCGAAGGCGCGTGCGTACGCCAGCTTTCCGCGGAAGTACAAGCCGCTGAGAAAGCTGAAGACTTCGCCGATTGGGGCTCCTGCCGGATCGCGAAGGCGCGCGGCCAGCGGAAAAACGGCCCGCTCGGACATGACCATCTGCCCACGTCTTCCCCCCGTGTGCGCCGGTGACAGAAGGAAGATTCGCGCGTTTCCGCTACACTGACGCGCAGTATCGGTCGGACAAGACGGCTGCATGGGTGTTTCAGATCCCGGTCCCAATCCCGGAGCAGAACGACGCGTCCTGCTCTATGTGTTTCTCCTCTGCCTGGCGCCGCGACTGTTCGCGCTGCTGTGGCTTCCAGCCCCAGAGCTGACGCACTACTGGGGCCTCGCATCCGGACTGCTCTCGGAGCACGCGCTCCGTATCGACGGCGTCTCCACAACCTACATCGAACCGCTCTATCCCGCGTTCCTGGCGGCCGCGCGCTTTCTGACTGGAGAGCGGCTGTGGCTGGTAATGGTTCTGCAGTCGGCGATTGCGTCGCTCGGCGGAGTGTTGCTGTATCGACTCTCAGTCGACCTGACGGGCCGGCAGTCCGTGGGCTGGATTGCCGCGATTCTGTACGCGTGCAATCCGTACCTCGTCCGGCAGTCCGGATCGCTGATGGAGATTTCTCTCGCCACGACTCTGCTGATTGCAGCGGCGTGGGCCTTCAACCGCAGCCTGCATGGCCATCATCGAGGAACCGCCGCGGCCGCGGGCGTGCTTCTCGGTCTGGCGGTGCTGACGCGCTTCTCATTCGCCCCGATTTTCATAACAGCGTGCGTGCTGCTGATCTGGCGGCGCCGGGTGCCGCAGGCGGCCGCGCTTGCATGCGCAGCTGGTCTTTGCGTCGGTCCATGGCTGCTACGATCTTACGCCGTAGATGGCTCCCTCGCTCCGACGAGGATCGGCGAAAACCTGTTCGTGTCAACGTGCGAGTACGCGGATCAAGTCGTGCCCCACATCAACGTCGACGTGCTTTCCCCACGTGCGTACGCGGCCGCGGCTCGACATCTCGAAGCACTCGAGCTCCCCCCAATCGAATGGCAACGTGCGGCGGACGCCTGGCTGCTGCGGCGTGCGCTCGATTGCATCCTCGCCAATCCGCGGCGGGCAGCTGGCATGAAGCTCGCCAATGCGCTGCACACGCTGTCTCCGCGGCTGCTGCCCTACGACCAGAAGCCGGCGGGCGCGGTGGCGAGGTTCGAGGCGGACCAGGTCCACGTCCAGGGGTTGACGCCAAGGCCGCGCGCGGCCACTGCCGTTCACGTCGCGGCGCAGAGCGTGCTCTTGGTGTGCGCGCTTGCCGGCCTGGCCTTACGGCGGGTCGCCACCGCGGGCGACAGCTTCCTTCTCTGTGTGGCAGGCGCGGTCATCGCCGTGAACACGACTTTCTTCCCAACCACAAGGCTGCTTGCGCCGATGTGGTTCGTCCTGATGTTCTACGCTGCGTGTGCGCTGGCGCTCGGCATGGATCGGTTGGCGGTCAGGCGACCTGCAGCCTGGCGCGCGCCAAACTAGGGGACCGCCACCTTTCCGTGTACGGGATGCGGAAAAGGTGGTAGTCCCTCACAGGCTCCAGCGCAGCAGGACCGCTCCGACCGTGAAACCCGCCCCCACGGACGTCAGCAGCACCAGGTCGCCACGCTTGATCCGTCGCTCCTGTACGGCATCCGCGAGCGCGAGTGGGATGGTGGCCGCCGTCGTGTTCCCGAACCGCTCGAGGTTGATGATGACCTTTGAGTCGGGCAGCGCGAGGCGGTCGGCCGCGGCCTGGATGATCCGGCGGTTGGCCTGGTGCGAGACGAAGAGGTCGAGGTCGGACGGCTGCAGGCCATTGCGCTCGAGCACGCGCCGGCAGATCTCCTCGGTCTTGCGGACCGCGAACTTGAACACGGCCTGGCCGTCCTGCTTCACGTAGTGCAGACGCTGGTCGACGGTATCGCGCGAGGCGGGCATGGAGGAGGCACGCGGTACTGGGAAACACCGTGTCCGGCGTGGTCGTGCCTACCACGATGAAGCCGAGATCGTCAGCCGCCACTCCGGCCTGGCGCATGGCGCCGACCGCAGCCTCTCTCGCCAGATCGGAAGTAGCGGTTCCGGGATCGACGATGTGACGCTCGCGGATGCCGGTGCGCTGGAGGATCCATTCGTCGGTGGTGTCGACCATGCGCTGCAGGTCGGCATTGGTCAGCACGCGCGGCGGCACATGCGTCGACAAGCCGGAGATTCTCACGGGCCTCAGGGTCCGTGCGGCGCTCACCACAAGCGGTCCCTTCCAGGGGCGGCCAGTCCGAAATACTCGTACGCCCGTGCCGTTGCGACGCGTCCTCGCGGCGTTCGATCCAGGAACCCGATCTGGATCAGAAACGGTTCGTAGATGTCTTCGATGGCGTCGCGCTCCTCGCTCATCGCCGCGGCAAGGCTGCCGACGCCCACCGGGCCGCCGCCGAACTTCTCGATGATGGTCCGCAATAACCGTCGGTCCACTTCGTCGAAGCCCTGCTCGTCGACTTCCAGAAGCCGAAGCGCCTGTAGCGCGACATCGAGCGTGATATGCCCGCCCGCCCGTACCTGCGCGTAGTCGCGTACGCGGCGCAACAGGCGGTTGGCCACCCGCGGCGTCCCACGCGAGCGCCGTGCAATCTCCACGGCGGCGTCAAGGTCGATCGGCACGCCAACGATCCGGGCCGATCGCTGCACGATCTCCCGGATGTCGTCCTCGGTGTAGTAATCGAGCCGGTGCACGATGCCAAAACGGGCTCGCAACGGCGACGTGAGCAGCCCCGTTCTCGTCGTCGCGCCAATCAGCGTGAAGCGATGAACCGGCACTTTCACCGATCGGGCGCTCGGTCCCTGGCCGATCATGATGTCGAGCTCGTAGTCTTCCATCGCCGGATAGAGAATCTCTTCAATGGCCGGACTCATGCGATGGACTTCGTCGATGAACAGCGCCTCGCGGGCCTGCAGGTTCGTCAACATGGCCGCCAGATCGCCGGCCCGCTCGATGACGGGCCCGGCGGTCGCCCGGATCGCAACCCCCAGCTCATTCGCGATGACATAGGCGAGGGTCGTCTTTCCAAGTCCGGGCGGGCCGTACAGAAGGACGTGGTCCAATGCCTCGCCGCGCTGCCGGGCCGCGGCGATCGACACGTGCAGATTCTCCCGGATGCGGTCCTGGCCGATGTACTCGTCGAGCGTGCGGGGCCGCAGTCCGGCCTCGTACTGAACGTCCTCGTCCGCTCTCGCCGCGGTCAGAATGCGATCGTCGGACATCACATAGAATTTAGGAAGCAGGAGACTGTCTCCTACCTCCTGCCTCCTTGAATCATCGCTCGCAGCGCGTCACGCAGCGCCTGCTCGAACGGTGCATCAGGCGCCGACTCGATCACGCGGTCGACCGCCGTTTCGGCGGCAGGACGTGGGTAACCCAGATTGAGGAGCGCCGAGAGCAGATCGGCACGCCTGCCATCTTCTGCGGGCGCTTCGGCCGCCGTCTGTCCGATGCCCTGAAGCGCCGGCGGAAGGCGATCTTTCAGCTCCAGGCCGATCCGCTCCGCAGTTTTTTTCCCGATACCCGGAATAGCGGTGAGTCGGGCGGTGTCCTGAGTCCTGATCGCACGAATCAGTTCGACCGGTTCGATCCCCGAGAGTACCGCGAGCGCCAGTCGTGGACCAACGCCGCTGATTGAGATGAGCCGCTCGAACAGGCTCTGCTCGAGCGTCGTCGCGAATCCATAGAGCGCAATCACGTCCTCGCGCACGTGTGTGTGGACGCGCAGCGATACCGCAGCGCCAGGCTCACCGAGCACGTAGAATGTCGACAGCGGCACCTGGACGTCGTAGCCTACTCCGCCGACGTCGACAATCAGGCGGCTGGGACCCTTTTCGAGCAGTGTGCCCGCCAGCAGCGCGATCACGGCCGATAGTCACGCCACGTGCGCGGCGCCGAGGGCGGCAGCTCGGCGCGGAGACGCACGGCCGCCGAACCGGGGCGGGATTGCAGATGACAGATCGCCACCGCGAGCGCGTCCGCGACGTCGTGGGGCGCCGGTGCCGCATCGAGCCCGAGCAGGAGCTTCACCATCTGCTGAACCTGGTGCTTGTCGGCGCGACCGTATCCCACCACTGCCCGCTTGATCTCTGCCGGCGCGTATTCGAAGACGGGAAGACTCGCTTCCGAGGCGGCCAGCAGGGCAACGCCGCGCGCGTGTCCCAGCTTCAACGCGCTGCGAACATTGCGGAAGTGAAAGATACTCTCGACGGCAACGCAGTCGGGCTGGTGACGCGTCAGCAGTGCCGCGAGGCCGGCGTGGATCACATGGAGCTTGTCGGGAAACGTCGCGCCGGGAGGGGCGGACAGGTATCCGCAGATGATGAGCTGATGCCGATTGCCGACCTCTTCGACGCAGCCGTATCCGGTACGGTCTGAGCCGGGATCGATCCCGAAAATCTTCACGCCAAGGACGCCTCGATCTCCTTCTCTTCGATGTCGGCGTTCGACCACACTTTTTTCGTGTCCTCGTGCTCCTCGGCGGCCTCCATCAGCCTTACCATCTGCTGCGCCGGCTTGCCTTCGAGCTTCACGTAGTTCTGCGGCAGCATGGCGATCTCGGCCGCGCCCGGTTCGACGCCCAGCGCCTTGACTCCGTCGAGGACCTGCTGAAACGCCTCGGGCGCCGACACGATTTCCCAGCTGTCCCCGTCATCGCGCATGTCGTCGGCGCCGGCCTCGAGCGCCGCCGCCAGCAACGCTTCCTCTCCCGCCTTGCTCTTCTCGATGACGATGTAGCCCTTTTTGACGAACATCCAGGCGACGCTGTTGGCTTCACCGAGGTGGCCACCGTACTTCGCGAGCAAGTGCCGCATCTCTCCGACCGTGCGGTTCTTGTTGTCGGTCAGCGTTTCGATGATCAGGGCCGCACCGCCCGGCCCGTACCCTTCGTACGTGATCTCCTCGTACGACACGCCCGGGAGCTCGCCGGTGCCACGCTGGATCGCCCGCTTGATGTTGTCGGCGGGCATGTTGACCGCCTTGGCCTCGGCGATGATCGTACGCAGACGGGGGTTCGAGTCAGGGTCGCCGCCGCCGCCGCGCGCGGCAACGGTCAGTTCCTTGATGATGCGCGTGAACACCTTCCCGCGCTTCGCATCAGCGGCACCCTTTTTGTGCTTGATTGTGTGCCATTTGGAATGGCCGGACATGTCTTGAAACTCCCCAATGAGCCGAGGAAAAGCGGGCTGATATTACCACACGAACCCAACTACCTTCTGGCCGCGAGAATCACCCAGACGTCGGCGCGGCGATCCCACGGCCCGCCGTGGTAGTCGCCGAGCACCGCCTGAATCCGGAAACCAGCTCTCTCGAGCCGACGTGTCATCTGCGGCACGCTCAACGTGCGGAACGTCAGCGCGAACCGCCGGACCCGGCGCTCGCGCCCCTTGCGCTCGACATATTCCTGGTCGAAGATCGTCAGCCTGCGCCGGCGATCCTGCCGAACCGATTCTATCAACGTCAGGCGCGTGTGCTGCCCACGCCGTCCGGTGAGGCTGGTGCGGCGCTCGTACTCGGCCCACCGCGGCAGATCCGGAACGAGATCGATGCCAAGCAAACCGCCGCGCCGGAGCACGCGGGCGACCGACGCGAGCGTGCGCTGCAGATCCGCTTCGCGCGTCAGCGACTGCAGAATGCCGTACGGCGCCATCACGAGGGCAAATCCTGGTCGCGCTCGAAACGGCAGCGACCGAATGTCGCCGCGGACAAGGTGAGCCTGCGTGTTCAGGTGCGCGCGGCGGAGACGCTGCCGGGCGCGAGACAGCATCGCCGGCGACCGATCGATGCCAATGAGTGTGGCGCCGGCACGAGCCACCGGCACCGCGATGCGGCCGGTCCCGCAGCCAAGTTCGAGCACCCGGCCGTCCTGCGCGGCGGCCAGCCGCTGCCAGAAGACGACGTCGCGGCGTCCGACCGTCTGCGCGTTCTCCCAGTCGTAGAACGGCGCGTACTCGTCCCAGCCGTGCCAGCCCTCGCTCACCCCTCGCGCTGGCCCACGGTCGCAAACAGCATCGTGTGCTGGATCTCGACAAACGCGGTTCCGGCGGCCTTCGCTTCCGTGGCGTAGCGCTCCAGCGACGTGAGGTATTCGCGTCCCAGATCCTGGACCTCGCCGCCGGACGCTTTTTCCAGCGCCTGCTCCACGGCGGCACGCCGGTCGGTCCATATCGCGGGCGGCGGCGCACCGAGCTGCGATCGCGACACGGGGAACAGCTGCACGTCGAGCGGCTCGACGCCTATCCTCGCGAACAGCGCCGGCAGTTTGGGGCCAACGGCCAGATCGGCGGCCTCCCCGCGACTGCGCGCCAGCGCGGAAAAGAAACGGCCCGCGGTTTCGTACGCGCGTCCGCCGGCGTCGACGGAACTGTAAAAGTACCGCGCGGAGTTGTCCGGTTCGACTGCGACGATCCGCCCTCCGGGGCGCGTGACCCGGGCAAATTCGCGCACGGCCTGCTCGACGTCCCGAAGATGCTGCAACACCGCGACGCAGAACACCGCGTCGAAGCTCGACTCGCCGAACGGCAGGGCGCACGCATCCGCCACGGCGAACTCCACACGGATATTGTGCGATCGCACCGCGGTGTGGGCCTCGCGCACGCGCTCGAGGACCAGGTCGACGCCGACGAGCCTCATCTGCGACAGGCGCAGGCGCGAGAGCTTCACCTCCGCCGTGCCGGTGCCGCACCCGACGTCGAGGATCTGTTTCCCGGCCCGCGGCTGCACGGTGTCGCGGACGAACGACGTGAAGGCATCGTCCCACCAGCGCTCCCGCAGATGTTTGAGGGTGGATGATGTGAGTGCGTCGACCTCTCGCGCCATCGGTTCTGTAATGTACCAGAATGTTGTTGGG
>JAIVJE010000382.1 GCA_020200195.1 Acidobacteriota bacterium
CAGCACACCTGCGTGGGCGTACGGATCGATTCAGGATCACGGCAGCCGTCGCGGACGAGTGGACCTGACGAATGGCCGCGATCGGATTCCTGCAGTCGAGTGGTCGGGTGCTCCGGGTGGAGAAGGGTCCCATCAGGCGATCGACCGTGACAACCCCAACGTCGTGTATTCGCACGGTTTCTACGGCAATTTCACGCGAGAGGATACCGCCCTCACGCTCCGGCCGCGCCCGGCGCAGACCGGCGCCCCGGCAGGCGGTGGTGGCCGAGGCGCTCGGGAAGGGGTCACCAACATCCGCCCGCCGCAAAAAGACGACGAGGCCGAGCTGCGTGCCCAATGGATGGCGCCGATCATCGTGTCTCAGCACGATGGCGCGCTGTACGCCGGCTATCAGTTCGTCTTCCGATCGATAACGCGCGGTGATTCGTGGGAAAAGATCAGCCCTGATCTCACGACCAACAACGCGGCGGAAATGCTGCCGAGGAGCTCGAGCGCAGTGCCGTATCAGACTGTCGTCGCGTTGGCCGAATCCCCCAGCAAGCCAGGACTCCTGTACGCAGGAACGGATGACGGACGCCTCCACGTCACGCAGAACGGCGGCAGGGAGTGGAACGACCTGACCGCCGCGCTGCCGTCAAAAAAGTGGGTCTCTCGCGTCGTGCCGTCACAGCATGCCGAAAGCACCGTGTACGTCACGCAGCGCGGCCGCGAAGACGATGATTTCGCAGCTTACATGTACAAGTCCACCGACGGCGGCCGGACGTTCGCCAGCATCGCGAGCAACATCCCCGCCGGTCCGGTGAATGTCATCCAGGAGGATCCGGTCAACCCGAACATTTTGTACGCCGGCACCGACTTCGGCGCCTTCGTCTCAGACGACGGCGGGAAGGGGTGGCAGGTGCTCGGCAGCAACCTGCCGTCCGTTCAGGTGTCCGATCTCCAGTACCAGGCCCGCGACCACGTCATCGTCATTTCGACATACGGACGTGGCATGTATGCGCTCGATGCGATGAAGGTTCGCGCGCCGAAGTAACTCGTCTTTGTCCGGTTGCGGTTCCGCGCGGGAGGTTCCGCACAAAGGTTCCGCGCGGATGGTTCTGCACGCAAGGTTCCGGACACTGGAAGCCGTGCCGGCGCCAAAGCCGGCTCGCAAAGCCTCGTTTCCTGGATTCGACCTCCCTCATCGGACGCGCCGTTCGTCTCATTGAGCCCATCCATCGGTGCTTCTCACATTACGACCCGAAGGAGATCCGACAGTGGCTAACCGACTGGCGAAACGCGTGCTGACTCTACTGATTCTCGGTGTCCTGTTCGCTGCCGCTCCCCCGAAAGCCGAAGCCCAGACCGCCGGAGGGTCGGCCCCCACCAGGAAAACTTCTTTCACGAAAAGAGTGGCTTGGACTGTCGTCGGGGCCGCCGCCGGCTTCGGGGCGGGCGCATGGTTCGGGCTGCACAGGTTCGACGACGCCGTGAACAGCGACCGCAGGGTGTGGACGAGCGCGATCATCGGCGCCGTCGCGGGGGGGGTTGCCGGCGGAGTCCTCAGCTGGAATATCGTTACGGGTCCACGCATGCCACCATACCGCATGGCCTGGCCGGACCGCGCGCCTGTGCTGCGGCCGCTGAACCTACTTCACAACCCTCCGGACCTCGTCGAAGAAGTTGAAGACAAAAACCACTTTCTCGCGCTGCTGCGCGGGCACGTCCGACGCTTTGCTGATCGCGACGCGCAGCCCGTCGGGGTGCAGGTCGTAGGGCCGGTGCCTGGTGCTGGGCACAATGAATCCCGGTGACCATCGCCGGGGCTTCTCGGCGCGGAACGAGTCGCCGTCGGCCGCGAAAGCCGCGGCCATGATCGACATCGGAGGGCCGAGCTCGACGTACAACAGCTCACGACGCGACCACACCGGAAAACCGCTCGGGCCGCCGGTGGAGATCTTCCACTTGCCTTCCGCCCGCTGGAACGGGCGCACATAAACCTCCATGTTGCCGGACTCGCTTGACATGTAGGCGATCCAGCGTCCGTCCGGGGAGAACATGGGTGAGGTTTCGGTGGCCGGCGTGCGAAGAAATACCGTCGGCTTTCCCGCCTTCCACCCTGATTTCTCGTCCCCCTCGAATGGCAGGAGCATGATGTCATTGCCTGTGTCGGGCGCTCTTTCGACAAACGCGAGGTACTTGCCGCTCAGATGGAAGGACCACGGCCCCTGGACATTCGGGCTGTCGGTCAGCCGCTGTACTTGGCCGGTGCCGTCCGCACGCTGCCAGTAGAGGTTGCTGACAGTGACTCTGGCGGCGTCGGATGCAAACGCGATTCGTCCCCCGTCGGGCGTCCAGACCGGCGCCATATCGTTGGTCGGGCCGAAGGTGAACTTGCTCAGCGTGTCGCGCGCCCAGTCGGCGATCCAGACGTCCGCCGCAGAACCTCCCCCGATCGTGATCGCGAGCTTGCGGCCGTCGGGCGAGAAACGTGGGGCATACCAGTCCGACGGCTCGGCGCGCAGGACGGTGCTCTTGCCGGTGTGGTCCATCCACCAGATCGGCACGTCCAGCGCCAGTGACTTGCCTGTGACATAAACGAGCGTGCCATTGTCAGCGACCGAGAATTGCGCCCCGCCGGTGTTGTTGTTCACCAGGACTTCTTGCAGCACCGGAGTGGGAGTCCCACGTGTCTCGAGTCGGTCGGGATCGAATGGGACGGCGAACAGCGTTCCATCACGGACATACACCAGGTGGCCGCTTCGCATGTAACGGCCGTGGAAGCCGCCACGCAGCACGACCTTCGGCACGCCTCCCGAGACTGGCTGCGCCATGATGCTGCCCGCATCCCAGGCGATCGACGCGGTGTTGCCGCTGTAAAGCACGGCCCGCCCGCCGGGAAGTACTTGAGGCCACCGCTGCATCGTCTCGCCTTCCGCCTGCTGGCCGATCGCGGCGGCGCTCCCGCCAGCCTCCGATACCCGCTGCAGGATCGCGGACGGGGCGCTTGTCGGCTGGAAGACGATGGTGCCGTCTTCCCCCCACGAACCGCCGCGCCCCTCAGGCGCGTCGCACAGTGGCACGGCTGCGCCGCCGGTGACGGCGATCTTTTTCAACTTTCCCGGGGTGAAGAAACCGATCCACTGGCTGTCGGGAGAGAAAAACGGGGCAATGGCACCTTCCGTACCGGCCAGCACTGTCGCTTGAAGATCGTTGAGGCGGCGCACATGAAGGAGATTCCGGCCGCCAGGACTCTGAGCGACGAGCGCCATCATCCGACCATCGGGAGAAATCACGGCGGCGGGGCCGATGTTGGGGGAAAGCGCGGCATCGATGCCGAGCTCGGCTGTGAGGCGCACCGGCGCCGCAGCGCTTGACGCGCGCCATGGGCCCCAGAGCGCAAAGCTCGCGAGCGCTCCGGCGATCGCAAGACCGGCGACGACCCATGGCACCGCACGCTTCCACTGGGGGACGACGGCTGGCTGAACGGCAACTGGCAGTGCGACGCGATCGTCGGTCGTGTCTTCGAGATCGAGCCGCGCATCGCCGATCGCGCTGAACCGACGCTTCGGGTCCTTCTCGAGGCAGCGCCGTAGGACGCGCCGCACCGCTGAAGGCAGATCCAACGGCAGCTCACTCCATTTCAGATCGTCTTTCAGCACCGACGCCAGCGTGATGGAGATGTCGTCCCCTTCGAATGCACGGCGGCCGGTGAGCATTTCGTACAGCACGACGCCGAAGGCCCAGATATCGGCGCGGCGATCAATGACGCGGCCTCTCGCCTGCTCCGGCGACATGTACGCTGCGGTGCCGATGATCACCCCCATTTGTGTCGCACGAGCGGTAAGCGTGGGGGAGTTCATGACGGCGCCGGAGCCGCTCTCACCCGGCGCTTCGAGCGCCTTCGCCAGCCCGAAGTCCAGCACCTTGACTGTGCCGTCGTCCCGAACCTTGATGTTGGCGGGCTTCAGGTCGCGATGGACGATGCCGAGCTCGTGCGCGCATTCGAGCGCGTCGGCGATCTGCCGCGCGATCGGCAGCGCGTCCTCGAGCGGGATCGCGCCCTGCTCGATACGGTCCGCGAGGGTCGGCCCTTCGACCAGTTCGAGCACCAGCGCGTGCGTGTCGCCGGAATCCTCGAGGCCGTAGATATGGCCGATGTTCTGATGATTCAGCGACGCCAGGACCTGCGCTTCGCGCCGGAATCTCGCAAGGCGATCGGGGTCCGCAGTGAAGAGCTCCGGCAGGACCTTGATGGCGACGTCGCGATTCAGCTTCGAATCCCGTGCGCGGTAGACCTCCCCCATGCCGCCCGCGCCAATCGGCGCGACAACCTCGTACGGACCGACCCGAGCGCCTGGTGTCAGCGTCATGGAGTGGGGATCATCGCGCCGGCGCGATTTGGCCAAGCTCCTCGGTGAAGTTGAAAACGAAGACGGGTTTCGCCTGCTGTTGCATTGTTTCGGGCGGCTTGAGCATCGCGATGCGTTGACCGTCGCGGTGGACGTCGTACGGCCGGGAGCCCCTGATCGGCACCAGTACACCGGGACTCCATCGCCGCGGCCGCCCGGCCCGGAACGATTCTCCTTCCACCTCGTATTCCGCCGCCATGATGATGTTCTGTCCTCCCGGCACGACATAGAAGAGTTCGCGTCCGGCGCGCGACCAGACGGGATGCACTCCGCCGGCATCCGTGGAGATCTTCCATTGACCCTCGCCGCCCGCAAACGGACGCACATAAATGTCCGACCTGGCGGTTTCGGTGTGGATGTACGCGATCCATCGCCCATCGGGCGAGAACGCCGGCGCGTTCTCCGTCGCCGGCGTACCGGCGAACACCGTCGGCGTGCCCGCCTTCCATCCGCTGTTTTCGTCACCCTCGAGCGGGAGAAGCATGATGTCGCCACCCGTCTCGGGTCTTCGCTCGGTAAACGCCAGGTACTTTCCACTCGGATGAAAGGAATAGGGAACCTGAGTGTGCCGACTGTCAGTCAGGCGCTGCGCTGCGCCCGTCCCGTCCCAACGTTTCCAGAAAACATTGGTAGTAGTCATCATCTTTTCATCGCGCGCGGAGGCGTACGCGATGCGGCGGCCGTCCGGAGTCCACACCGGGGCGAAGTCCATGCCGCTGCCGAACGTCAGTTTCGTCAGTGTGTCTTTCGCCCACTCGTAAACCCACACGTCGCTGGTGGGGCCGACACCGATGGTCATCGCGAGCTTATTGCCGGCAGGCGAAAACCGCGGGTGGGACCAATCTGACGGTTCGGCTCTAAGTACCGTGGTCTTGCCATTCTGGTCCATCCAGGACACCGGCATCTGGGTTCCCG
>JAIVJE010000383.1 GCA_020200195.1 Acidobacteriota bacterium
ACACCAACCCGTTCGGCCTCCCGGCTCCGCTGCCTGAACCGCAGAGGGATGCGGCGATTCCAGAACCCGTGGCCCCTGCCGCGCCAGATGGAGCGCCGGCACTGTCGGCAGCCGTGCAGAAATTCAAGTCCTGCCGGTGGCGCGCCACACCGGACGCCGGAGAGTTCTGCACCCACCGGGACGTCCTGCCTTTCGCGGGAAAAGTGGGCTTCGTCGCCGAGTCCTGGTGCCCCGAGTGCGCTTTTTACAAGCTGCGGCGCACGCCAAAGAAGCGCGAGCGGGTGGATTACACGTACTAGGAAGGCAGGAGGTAGGAGGCAACCTCCTATCTCCTACCTCCTGTTTATTCGGAGAATTCCCTCGCCAACTCCACCCACTCGCCATTGGGGGCGAGATCCTGATAAATCTTCCAGTGCGGCTTCGCTTCCGGCGAATGCCCCGTCTTCTCCAGCGTCACCGCCAGATAGAAATGAGCGTCGGGATAGCCGGGGTTGAGCCCAACGGCATCCCGGTAGCAGACGAGGGCGTTCTCGTAGCGGCCCAGGTCATGGTGGATGTTCCCCAGGTTGAAGTGGGCCTCGAAGCAATCCGGGTCCAGGCCGATTGCGCGCTCGTAGAGCGCCTGGGCCTCGATGAGCTCGTCGCACGCGTAGTGGATGTTGGCTAGGTTCACAATCGCGGGCACGAGCTCGGGATCGATGACCAACGCCCGCCGGTACGCGGCTGCCGCGTGCTCCCTGTTGCACTCCTCACCATCGTCAAGCCGGGAACCCTCTACGAAGTACTTGGCGGCGAGGGCGGCCTGCGGGTCGTCGAATGGGAACGCGGTTGAACCGGCAGACGATGAGCCGGGCGATCCACCCGCCGACTGCGGTTTACGCGCCTCCAGCGCCACGACCTTGGCGCGCGGGGTATCGGACGCCGCATGAAAGTTGAGCTGCAGCTGTCCCTGCCGCTCGGCGAGCATCCCCCGCAGGATAGACTTGACCGGTGTGCCGCGCTCGAGCTCGGCGGCGACCTGTTTGACCGTCAGCAGATCGGCGAACGAATAAAGCCGCTCGGCGCGCGGGTCGCCGACCTGGCGGACGAGCCCCCACTTCTCCAGATAACGCAGATGGTTGTCCGTGACGGTGGGGTACAGGCTGCGGAGATCGCGGAGGCCATAAGCCCCGCCATCGGATGACGAAGACGACGTCATTCACTGCGAAGATTAGCGAGTAGCGGCAGAAAGTCAAGCAGGTATCATCTCCGCATGCTTCTCGCAGGCGACATCGGCGGAACGAAGACCCTCCTGGGACTCTTCCGCGAATCGCGCGAGCGGCCCGACCCGATCGAAGTGGGTGAGTTCGTCACGCTCGACTATGACGGACTCGAACCGATGGTGTTCGAGTTCCTGCGCGCGTGGAACGTCGAGCCGGGCCAGATCGACTCGGCGTGCTTCGGTGTCGCAGGCGCGGTCACCGATCAGGTCGCGCGGCTGACGAATGTGCCGTGGCTGGTCGATGCGACCGCAGTCGCCGATGCGGTCGGGCTCAAGCGCTGGAAGCTGCTCAACGATCTCGAAGCGCTGGCGTATTCGGTCTCGGTGCTCGACCGAACCGAACTCGCCATCCTCCAACATGGCGTCGCGATGCCCGGCGGCAATGCGGCCGTGATCGCCGCGGGCACGGGCCTCGGTGAGGCGCTTCTGCTGAACGTCGAGGGACGGTTCGTCCCGGGCGCGTCCGAAGGCGGGCACGCCGATTTTGCCGCTCGCACGCCGCGCGAGCTGAAAATGGTCGAGGATCTCACGCGCATCTTTGGGCGGGTGAGTGTGGAGCACGTGGTGTCGGGACCTGGCATCGTCAATCTCTACCAGTTCACGCACCAGTCGTTCGGCACCGGGCCGACGATTACCCCGAGCAGCATCGTCCCGGCGCGCCTCTGCCAGGCGGTAGGCCGCGACGGCGATGCAACGGATCTGCCCGAACGTATCAGCGCCGCGGCGTTTGAGCGGCGCTGCGACGCCTGCGTCGAGGCCATGGACATGTTCATTTCGGCATACGGCGCCGAAGCGGGCAACATCGCGCTTCGAACTATTGCAACTGCCGGTGTGTACGTCGGCGGCGGAATTGCGCCGAAGATCCTGCCCGCACTGTCCTCTGGGGCCTTCCTCGACGCGTTTCGCGCCAAGGAGCCAATGGCGGATCTCGTCGCCACCATTCCCATTGCCGTGATCCTGAATCCTGAAGCGGCCCTGCTGGGGGCGGCGGTGCACGCGAACTACGCATCGCCCAAGCGCTGACACTCCAGTCACACTTTCTTGTGATGATCCAGGCGTGTCACACGAACGCAGCGGCCGGGATTCTCGCGCTGGCTGGACTCGTATTCAGCAGCGCCTGCGGGAGAGCGGACCATTCGCAGCTCCAGACCGGCACGACACCCACGGTCCGCCCGTCGATCCTCCTCGTGACGCTCGATACGACGCGGGCGGACGCGATCGGCCCTGACGCCAACGGGATCGAGACACCGGCATTCACGACCCTCGCATCACGAGGCCGGCGATTCCGTCAGGCCTACGCGACTGTGCCCGAGACACTCCCCTCGCACAGCTCGATGATGACCGGACTGTACCCGGCCGGCCATGGAGTCCATGAGAACGCCCGTTATCTTCCCGCACATCACACTGTTCTCGCCGAACAGCTTCAGCAGGCTGGATATCGTACGGCGGCCTTCATCTCGTCGTTCGTCCTGGCCCGGCGTTTCGGACTCGCACGCGGCTTCGACGCGTATGACGACGAGCTGCCGGCCGGTCACGTAGAACGCACATCGAAGGAGACAACGGACCGCGCGCTCGCTTATCTCGATCGGGCATCAGGCCCGCCGTTGTTCATGTGGGTGCACTACTTCGACCCGCACGCTCCGTACGCGCCTCCTGCGCCGTTCGATCGTCAGTACGCGAACACGCCTTACCTGGGCGAGATTGCGGCGATGGATCAGCACATGGGCCGACTCGTCGAGGGGTTCGAACAGCGAGTCACTTCACACGGAGGATCGCCCGCCATCGTGATCGCCGGCGATCACGGCGAGGGATTGGGTGAGCACGGCGAGTCCCGGCATGGACACCTCCTGTACCAGTCGACAATGCGGGTTCCCATGGTGCTGGTCGGGCCTGGAGTGTCTCCCGGCGTGAGCGATACGCCCGTGAGCACGCGCCGCATCTTTCACACGGTCCTGGATTGGGCCGGTTTGGGCGCGGCCCACAGCCTCCGCGGCCCGGATACGGAAGTCGTGCTCGGCGAGGCCATGAAGCCGTTCCTCGAGTATGGGTGGCAACCGCAGATCATGGCGGTGGAGGGACGCCACAAAGCGATCCTTGCTGGCACGCGCGAGGTCTATGACGTCGCGGCCGATCCCGGGGAGACACGGAACCTGGGCGCTGGGGCGTCTCTCCCCCCGTCGGTTCACAAAGCCTTGAATGATTACCCGGTGCCGGCGCCGGAGGCCGCGCGTGTTCCAGAGAACCTCAGCGAAGAGGCGCGCCGCAATCTCGCCAGCCTGGGCTACGTCAGCGCGAGCGCGCCGGCCATCGTCAGGAAAAATGCGCCGCGTCCGGCCGAAATGGCCCGGCTGTTCGACGTGATCGAAAAAGCGTCCGACCTCTTCGTTCAGGAAAGGTACGCGCAGGCGATTCCTCTATTGGAGAAGATCCTGGCTGAGGATCCGTACAACCTCGACGCCGCGTTGCGTCTCGCGACCGCTCACTCCGCTCTCGGTCACGACGAGCGAGCCGTCGAGGGCTTCCGGAAGGCTGCGGCGATAGCGCCGCGCTCGCCGGATGTCCGTACATACCTCGCGCTCCACTACGTCAAGACCAGAGATTGGGAACGGGCCGCGCCGCTGCTCGAGCGCATTGTCTCCGAAACACCCGAACGGCTGCCCGCTGTCGAGGCGCTCGCCGTCATTCGCGAGCGGCAGGGTCGTTTGGCGGAGGCCCTGGACCTGCGCCAGAAGATCTACACCATGCGGAAGCCGACGGCCGCAGAAATGACCCATCTGGGTCGGCTCGCCATGACCGCCGGGCGCACTTCGCTGGCCATCGAGTCGTTCGAAGGGGCGCGCACCCTCCAGCGGGACACCTTCAAGCACGATCTCGAGCTGGGCGTACTGTATCTCGCCGCGCGTCGGTTGGAGGATGGGAAGGCGGCGCTCGATCGCGTGCGCTCCGACTCTCCGGAGTACCCAATGGCGCTCTTCAAGCGGGCGCAGGTCAGCGTGCTGTTGAATGAGCCGGATCGCGCCGCGCGGATCGAGCAAGCCCGCCGTCGGGCTGATTCGACGACGCGTCAGCTCATCGCGAAAGAGCGGCTGTTCCAGTCGACTCAGAAGCCCTGAAGGCCGGAGGACCCCCTCAGAACTGCAGCCGCGCAGCGAGCTGGAATCGGCGCGGATCGAAGTACAACGAACAGGTCCCCGGCCAGCTGCAGGTTCAACCGGGAAATCCGGAAGTTCTGCGTGTAGTTCAGGTCGAGCTGCCAGTGCGACGGGCTGCGGCGAGACCCGGCCGGCTCCGAAAAGCGCGACGTGTCGCTCGTGCTGGTCGTCAGTGCGATATACGGTTCGTAACTCCAGGCTTCCCACGGCTGCCCTGATTGCGCGACGGCAAACGCGCCGACGGTGGCGTTCCAGTTCAACCCGTAGTACCCCTAGACTTTCACCACGTGCGGGCGATCGCCGCGCAGATCGCCATCCCGGAAGTTCCATAGCTGCCGCCCGGCGCCGTCAGCGATGAACGACGAGCCGATGAAAATGTTGGCGTCGTTGTCCGTGGTGGAATTGTCCTGATCGAAGTTGCCGTAGTAGTGGCTCCACGTGTAGGAGCCGCGTATGAACGATCGTGCCCCCCGCCACTCCGACTCCAGCGTGATCTCCTGATACTTCGTGTACGCGCCATCGAGCTCGGCGATCACGTACGTCGATCCAGACCCGATCTGTCCGAGGCGCGCGGTGAGGTCCGCGATGTACGGGTCCCGAGGGATACCGGCCGGCGGGTTGAACGCCACGCGCGCCGTGTTGTTCGTGTCCTCCCAGAAGTGGCCGCCCTCACGGTATCGACCGTAGAGCCGCGCGGACCACTGCTGATTGAACTGACGGCTGGTCCCGACGAGGAACTCATCCACCGTCCGCGGCGTCATGTCGTCGACGAACAGTTTGCCGGACGAGGACGCCACCGGCGCCGTGGAAATGAGGAGACCGTTGGCATCGAAGTGTGCGTCGATGGTCGCGGCGAGGTTGCGGTCCCAGGAGGCGGCGCGCGGCAACGAGCTGGCCGCCGGAAAATACCTGGCGTAGCCGACAAAGAGGGTGTCGTTCCCGTTGTACGCCCATGTCGCGCCGACACGCGGCTGGATCATCTTGCTGAACGGGACCTCGTACATCTTGTACTTCGTGCCGGGCGCAGAGACGTACCCCGACAGCGTCGAGGAATCTTCCCGCAGTCCCTGGCCAAACAGCGTGTCGTTACTCGCGAGCACGCCGAGGTTGAACGACCAGTTGTTCCAGCGAATCGTGTCGTTGAACTCGAAGCTCTGCGACTCGTATTCCGAATGGATGTTGGGCACGGCACCCGTCGTCTGCTGCTGGAAGGTCGCGGTGTAGAAGGCGCCGGGGTTGGTCGCCAGCCGTCCGCCAGGGACCGTGATGGCTCCCCAGCCGTTCGACGTGCGCGTGAGATCCTCCTCATCGGTGTACCGCTGATACCCGGCGTGAAGCTCGTGGCGGACGCTGGTGCCGAACGAGAAGTTGTAGCCGATCTGCCCGGCATTCCGGAAGAAGTCGTTGTCGTCGAACTGGACTCCGTACCCCACGCGGCCTCCGCCAACGCGGTTGCCGTTCAGCACGTACCCGTACCGATCGATGAGCGGCTGAACAAACGCGTTGAAGGCCGTCGCGCCGGCAACCGGCACCGGGACCGTCAGCCGGCCGATCCTGTCGAGATTGGCGATGTCCAGCCTGGTCCCGACGGCGGTGGTGATCGTCACGTCCGCGATGTTGTCCGGGCGTCCCTGCGTCTTGAGCGTGAAGTCCGTGTACTTGAAGGTCGCGAAGCTTCTCGAGTTGATGACCCACGATCCCTCGGCTATCCCGATCTTTTGTGTGGACTCGTTGCCGGTGCCCGTCGTCGCGGCGGCGTTGGCCTCGAAGAGATCGCTCTTGTCGAGCCGCTTTGAATGTCGGTAGCTGACATTGAGCAACACCGAATTGATCGGGGTGAACGTGAGCTTGCCGAACCCCTCGTCACGGCTGCTCCGATATTGCGGCAGGTCGCCGTACAGGTTGGCCCGGTTGTCCCTCTTTCTCTCCGGGCGGTAGTACGAACCGTAAAAGAACAGCCGGTCACGGAGGATCGGACCTCCCAAATTCGCGGTGGTCCATGTCCGATCCTGCTCGTACCGCGAGGGCGAGCCGCTCTTCACGTCAGACGCCATGTTGTTGTTCTGGAGCTGGAAGCTGACTTCACCGGCGTACCGGGCGGTGCCCGACTTGCTGACCGAGTCGATCGCGAAGCCGCCCGATCGGTCGAAATCCACGGCCCGCGCCCCGCCTTTGGTCGTCGTGACCTGGGCAATGTCGTGGGACGCCGGTTCGGCGGACAGGGTGCCGAACAGCGGCAGCGTGACGTTCACGCCGTCGAACTGATAGAGGTTGTCCTGCCCGCTGCCACCCGCGCTCGGCCCGCGCACGGCGTCCTGGGTGAACTGCACTCCCGGAATCAGCTTGACGAGATCGCGATACTCCTGGCCGACCGGCAGCGCCATGATCTGCTCGTTCGAGACGCCGCTCTTGATCGTGGAGGTCTGCCGATCGATCAACGAGGAGACCGCCGTCACCGTCACGGTCTCGGTGACGCCCGCCACGCCGAGCGTGGCATCGACGGCCGTGTCCTGCCCGAGCTGAACCTGGGCCTGACGCGTGACCGTCTGCATCCCGGACAGGACAAACGTCAGTGTGTAGGTCCCCGGCTGGAGAGCCGGCAACCGATACTGGCCGTCCCCTTCAGTAGCCGTCACCCTGGGGCTGGGCAAGGCGTCGGAACGCGCTTCGACCGTCACGCCGGGCAGCACCGCGCCGCCAGTGTCAACCACCTTCCCGCTGATCGCCCCGGTCTGCTGGGCGCTCGCGGGTATGGCCGGTATCGCCAGAACAAGTAACAGCCACGTGCGAAGTACGCCTGAGCCCACCATTCGAACCACCTCCAAAGGAGTACAAACAACGACCTTTCTCGGCGAATCCCGTCTCGGCCATCAGCTTCTCGATGTCGGCAACCTCTACGGGGACGAACGCTGACATGTTCTCATAACCCGTCTCGGTGATCGCAATCATGTCTTCGAGCCGAACATACACGCGGTCCTCGGGGATTGTGAGCGCCGGCTCGATGGTAAACACCATGCCGGGCTTGAGCTCGTCGAACGGCGCCGTGACGTCGTGCACTTCCATGCCGACCATGTGTCCGAGGCTGCCGCGGCCGCCGGTGGCCTCCGCACGCCGGCGGTATCCGTCTACGAACCGTGTGGCTGCCTCCTGGTACTTCGGATTCGAAAATGTATAGGACGCCATGACCGCGTCCATCTTTTTAACAGCGTCCTTGAAGATGTCAGACGCTTTGCCCGGCCGGATGGACGTCATGAGCGACTGGTAGAGCCGCAGGTAAATCGTATACAGCTCCTTCTGGTCCGCGGTGAAGCGCCCATTGATTGGAAACATGCGGGTGACGTCGGACGCGTAGTACTTGTAGTCGGGCGCGTAATCGAACAACACCAGTTGCCCATCCTCGGTGCGGGTCTGCGCGGCATGGTAGTGAGGCCAGGCCGCGTTCCTGCCGGCCGCCACGAGCGCGAAGTAGGCGAACCCCTGCGCGTTGTGTTTCTTGAACACATAGTCGGCGATGGCTTCCAGTTCGTACTCATACATCCCGGCCTCGGCCGACCGCATGGCCTCCATGATCCCCAGGCCGGCGATCCTGGACGATTCGCGCAGCAGGGCCAGCTCGCGCGGGCTCTTCACCAGCCGCATCGCGTCGAGCACCGCGTCGAGGTCCTTGATCTGGACGGACGGCGCCTTCGCTTTGACACGTTCGATGAAGGTGGCTTCACGTGATTTGCGCCCGTCCCAGGGATCCTCGAGGGAGTTACGTGCGTGGCCGGTCGTATAGCCGGGCGTCGCGGCCATCAGCGCCTCCGGCCGATGAGGCATGTAGAATGTCCGGCCGCCCGTCGCGAGCGCCTCGAGCGCAGCACCGAACTCCGCGCGCGGCAGCACCCGGTCGATTCCCGTGAGCGTCTGTGCCTCCGGTCCGGGAGCTAACAGCGGACCTTCCGACCGTTCAGCGCGCTCATCACGTGGAGCGATGAACAGCGTGGAAACCCGAGTCTTTCCGTCGATGACCAGGACCGCCCGCGGTAGCTCGACCCCGGTCAGATAGAAGAACTGGTTGTTCTGACGGAACTTGACGTAGGCCGGATAATCAGCCGCCCCCTGAATCACGACCGCGGCGTCCCCGATCTCGTTCATCACCCGCAGGCGCCGTGCCGCGAAGTCCTCCTTGGGGAAGGCGTCGGTGAACAGCGGCGGCTGAGCGGCCGCACCGGAGGCGACGGCCAGCACGGCGAGCGCGGCGATCGTGCAGCGTTTCATGCGGCCAATTATATGATGCTGACCTCCCGGGAAACGGAAACGGAAAGACAAAGACCCGTGAAGCACTTCATCGCCGTCGCCATGGCGCTCGCGGCCGCATCCGGCGTACACGGTCAGGCGCCGGGCACGCCATCAGGCGACGCCCTCCAGACCCGGCCCGAGAGCGGACCGGCTTCCAGGAAACCAGTCGTTACGCTGACGTCGTGGCGTTTCTCGAGGCGCTGGCGAAGGCCGCTCCCGCCGTCCATCTCACGACATTCGGCAAAACGTCGGAAGGACGGAGCCTGCCGCTCGCCGTGATCGGCGTGCCGGATGCCACCCCGCAGGCGGTGCGGCGCACCGGCAAGCTGCGCGTCTACATTCAGGGCAACATCCACGGTGGCGAGGTGGAGGGCAAGGAGTCGGCGCAGATGCTGCTGCGCGACCTGGCGCAGGGCAAGCACGCCGAGTGGCTGCAGTCGATGGTCCTGCTCGTGGCGCCCATCTACAACGCCGATGGAAACGAGCGGATCGCGCTCAACAACCGCGGCCCCCAGCACGGGCCGATGGGCGGCCAGGGCCAGCGGCCGAACGCGCAGGGACTCGACCTGAACCGCGATCACATGAAGCTGGACTCACCCGAAGCGCGCGCGGTCGTTCGGTTGATGAACGATTACGATCCGCACGTCTCGATCGATTTGCACACGACCAACGGCACGCGCCACGCGTATTTCCTGACCTACGCGCCGCCGCTGAACCCTTCGATCGACCCGGCGATCGTCGGCCTGCTCCGAAACGACTGGCTGCCGTCGGTCACCAGGACCATTCGCTCGAAGTACGGCTGGGATTACTACTATTACGGGCCTACGCTTACGCTACGTTCGAAGATCGCATAGCCGCCACCAACCGGTTCGTGGAGGAAGTGCTCAACTACGCCCACGCGCACGCCGCCGGGATCCGCAAGCTGACTGAGGCGGCGGATAGCGCCTCGCTCATCGGTACGAAGCTGTCACTGCACGCGGAGCTCGAGCGTGCGCGTGAACTCGTGGAAATCCTGCTGGGCGAGATCACCGAGGAGAAGCATCCCGTGGACGGCCACACTATGCACCGGCGTGTCGACGTGAAGAAACCGGAGCGGATGGCTGAGTACGGTACGTTCAAGCCGACGCACATCGAGCGCGTCCCTTCGGCCTACTACGTTCCGGCTGACCTCACCGACGCGCTCGACCGGCTCCGGGCGCACGGGATCAGAATGTCGTCGCTGGGAGGTGGGGAGAAAGTCCAGGTAGAAGAATTCCAGATTCAGGGCAGCGAAGTCGCCGCGAACGAATTCCAGAAACACCGGGAACGTTCACTGACAGGGACCTGGGTTGCGGCCGAGCGTCAGCTTCCGAAGGGCACACTGAAAATCGACATGACGCAGCCGCTCGCACGCCTCGCGTTCTACCTGATCGAACCGCGCTCGGACGACGGGCTGGTGAACTGGAACCTGCTGGACACCGCACTCACTGACGCGAAGGTGTTTCCGATTGTCCGCACCCGGCAGTGATCAGCCGAAGAGCGCCGCCCCGAACTCCGGTGCAGTCGCGAACCGATCGGGTGGTTCGGGCCGCAATGCCTTGAGCACGGCGGTCGCGGCTCCGTTCGTCAAGGCGGCCTGAATCGGCCGCGGATCGACAGCGCCCTTCAGCATCGCCCCGAGCAGCTTCTGCATCGACGTACCGTCGTAGGGCAACGACCCGCTCGCCATTTCGTACGCGAGCACACCCATCGTGAAAATGTCGGAGCGCACGTCGGCCGTCCGGCCGGTCATCAGCTCAGGCGCGACGTACCGGAGCTCCTCGTCCGCGAGGCCGATCCCGCGCAGCGTCTTCTCGTGGAGGGTTCCCAGCAGGTCCTGCGCTTCCCAGATCCCCGCCGTGGAAATCATCAGCCGCTCCCCCTCGTCGTCCGCAGACACGCGCATGATGTCGGGCGTCAGCCCGCACAGCATGCCGTTGCGGCGGTGCAGCACGCGCGCTGCTTCGACGAGCTGCGCGAGCAGCGGACGGAGCCGCACCCAGGGTATCGGGCCTTCCGCTTTCATCCGCTCCCGCAGACTCCGGCCCTCGATAAAGTCCGTCACGACATAGAGGAGGTCCCCTTCTTCGCCCAACTCTCGCACCTGAATGATCGACGGGTGTGCAATCTGCAGCGTCCGCGCCTCCCGCAGAAACCGCGTGCGCACGCTGGCGCGGCTACGTTCGGCGGTATGTCCGCGCAGCATGCGGATTGCCACCGTGTGGCCCAGGGTCCGATGCACGCCTCGGTACACCTCACTCCCAAGACGGCCAGAGCCGATGCGTTCGCCCAGCTCGTACGTGGATAGCAGGCCTCCACCACGAATCGCCGAACTGCCGATCATCGGTCGCGGACCACTGCCGGCAGCGATCACTCGCCCGAACTCCCCGATGTCGGGCCATCGATCCGCGGGATTCTTCGCCATCGCGCGCACGACCGCGATGTCGATCCACGGTGGCAGCTCAGGGCGAAGGCTGCTCGGCGCCGGCGGTGGTCCGGTGATATGCCCGGTCAGCACTGCAGCCGCATCCTCTCCCTCGAACGGCGCGCGTCCCGTGAGCATCTCGAACACGACCGCCCCGAGGCTGTAGATGTCCGCGCGGGCATCGACAGGAGCGCCGGTAAGCTGTTCGGGGGACGCGTAAGCCACCGTGCCGATGAACTGGTGAGGTCCTGTGAGACGGGTGTCTTCAAGCGACTCACGCATGTTGGCGAGTCCGAAGTCGACGACCTTGTACACGCGCTCGCCAGGTGCGAACTCGTGCGCGACGACGTTGGCCGGCTTGAGATCACGGTGGACGATGCCGCGGTTGTGCGCGAGCTGCAAGGCCGCGCACAGTTGAGGAACGATTTCCTGCACCTCTCGCAGCGGAATGTATCCGTGAGCCGCGATTTCGTCCCTCAAACTGCGGCCGTTCAGCAGCTCCATCACCAGGAACGGCCGCTCCTCGTCATCGACGTTGAAATCGAGAATCGAGACGATGTTCGGATGGCGCAGCAGGGCACAGGCGCGGCTTTCACGCAGGAAGCGCTCGATCGGCCCAGGGCCGCTGTGATCCCTGTGACTGATCTTGATCGCCACCTCGTCGCCGAGCAGTGTGCGGCGGGCCTTGTACACAGCGCCCATGCCACCCTCGGCGAGCGGCCCGACGATTTCGTAGCGGCCATCGAGAACCTGTCCAACCGAAAGCACTCGGTCATTTTAACCACGCCCAGGTGCGGTGTGGTAACGTAGCGCCCGCTTCCCATGGTTGTCCTGCTGATCCGGCTGTGCTCGGTCCAGCAAGCCTGATCCCTCGAGATGTCCGCGCCTCTCGTCCTAGCGATCGACATAGGCACATCCTCGGTGCGCGCCTCGGTGTACGACGGACGGCTGCGCGCCCGGCGCACGGTGCAGATCAAATACCGATGGCGTGAGCACACCGACGGCCGCGTCGAGCTCGACGCCCGGCAGCTCGAAACGCTCGTGGCGCGCGCGATCGACGCGGTGCTGCAC
>JAIVJE010000093.1 GCA_020200195.1 Acidobacteriota bacterium
AGGCCAGGGCGACGGCGGCTGTCGCGCGCGTGCGCGGGTTGGTGTCCGAGAGGAGCGGGCGGGCGAGCGTCGCCGCGTCTTCGTTGCCGATCGCGCCGAGGGCGCCGATCGCCGCCGCCCGCACGCCGGCGTCCGAGTCTCCGAGCATCCGTCGAATGTGCGGCACCCATTGCGTGGCGATGTCGGGACGCACCGCGCCAAGCGCCGCCAGCGCGCGCTGCCGCACGGACGGCGCCTCGTGATACAGCAGCAGCGGCGTGACGAGATTGCGCTTGTCGATCGATTCGAGCACGTCGATGGCGTACACGACGCGCGTCGGATCCGGCTGCGACAGTTCTTCCACGAGCGTTTCGATCGTGGACAGGTCGGCGCCGCTCATCCGCACTTCCGCAGGGGCGACGTCACGCCGCTCGATGCTTCGCCGGAATGCCGCGAGATACCCGCGTTTCGCGCGGAGCGACATGAATATCCAGAGCGCCACCATCACGAGGCTTGCGTAGCTGAGGCGCTGCCAATCCAGGTGGAGGCCCCAGGGTTTCACCAGCACCAGGAGCAGGATCGCCCCAATCGCCTTCGCGCCGCGATCCACCGTGACGTCGACGAACGACTTGGCCTGCAGTTTGATGTCGCTGGGTAACGGCAGGAACAGGATCTCGCGCGTCGTCTTGTCGACCGTGTAGCGGAGCGACTGATCGAGTACGCGGGCCAGTCCCGGGGCCCAGAGCGCGGCATTCAGCAGCATCACGATCGCGCTCAGGCCCATGCTGACGGGCAGCACCATCAGCGCGAACCCGATGCCGAGGTAGCGATGAATCTTGCTCGTCAGCCATACCTGAATCACGAATCCGATGGTGGAGGTCCACAGACCCACCTGTGCCAGGAATGCGGTGATGCCGTCGGTATCGGCGGCCCCTTTGGCGGCCTGCGCCGCCATGTTGAGCTGCTGTTCGATGACGGCAGCGCCAACCGAGGCGAAGCTGATGACGAGGGCAATGATCTTGAGGTGCTTCGACCGCCGCAGCAATTGAAACGCTTCGGCGGCGCTGACACCCTTTTCCCCCTTCGCCGCGTCCATCGCCACCTGCGCGTCCACTCGCTCCCGGCCGATGATGAATGCGACGACGGGTAGAACGCGACCGACACCCAGGTCGCGCCGGTCTGGAACAGGAGCCAAAACAGCGCCAGCGCGCCAGCCATGGCGACCTGCGTGATGGGCAGCCCCCAGCGGCGGGGCAGCCGCATCATCAGCCACGCGTAGCCGGCCATCAATATGCCGATGATGAAACCGGCCGCCAGCAGTACGTAGGGAATGTTGTCGGCGCCGAGGTCCGAGATGAACTTCGATCGCGTCAACGGCTTGATTGCGTTGTACGCGGTCATGGCCAGGAAGGAGTACGCGAACATCAGGAAAGCCGTGAGGCTTTCTTCCTTCCGTACATCGACCACTGGAGACAGCACGCGCTGCAGAAGGGGCATCAGGCGTCCTCGGAGCCGGTCAAGCGTAAGCGATGCGTAATCTGAAGTAAACTCCCCTGCCCATGTTTCCGCGGTTGCGGCGGTTTCTCGACGTCCGACCTGGCGAAGGGCTGCCCGTCCTTCTGACCTTTCTGTACGTCGCCGTCGTGGTCGCCGCTTACCTGCTCGCCAAGCCTATCCGCAACGGCCTCTTTCTGCGGCAGTACGGCCCGTACGCGCTTGTCTACGTGTACGCGGCAGTTCCGCTCGCGCTGTCGATGTTCGTGCCGGCTTACTCACGGATTGCCGCCCGGTTCGGCACGCGCACGGTCACGGTGTGGACGCTGCTTTTCTTCAGCTCCAACGTGGTGCTCTTCTGGTACGCGTTTCACTACCAGCGCTTCTGGTTGTTGCCTGGGATGTTTTACGTGTGGGTGAATTGCTTCGGCATCATTGCGCCGGTGCAGGCCTGGAGCTTCGCGAACTCGCTGTTCGATACGCGTCAGGCGAAACGGTTGTTCGGGCTGATTGGTTCCGGGGCGTCGCTCGGTGCGATTGCCGGCGGCCTGCTGGCGCGCGTGCTGGTGCGGCGGGTCGGCGGGACCGTCAACATGATGCTGGTGCTCGCGGCGCTAATCATCACCGCGGCGCTCATCGTCCTGATCGCGAAGCTCGCGATCCCCCGTACGGGCCCCGCAAAGCGCGGCCGGCCGGTAGGCCGTCCGTTGTCGTCCACCCTTCGTGAGATCACCGCCAACCCGTATCTGCGGCTGATCGCGACGCTGGTCTTCCTGGTCGCCATCGCCACACAGTGGACCGCTTTCCAGCTGAGCCTCGTCGCCGACGCGCGCTTCGCCGGCAATGCAGACGCGCTGACACGGTTTTTCGGCACGTTCAACGTCGTGATCGGAGTCCTGAGCTTCGTCGTCCAGCTCCTGGTGACGGGTCCCGCGCTCCGCCGGTTCGGCCTCACGGCCACGATTCTCATGCTGCCGCTCACTCTCGGATTCGGGGACTTGCTCATTCTGCTCGCTCCGACGTTCCTGTCGGTACTCCTCACCAACGGCATCGATCAGGGGCTGCGGTTCTCGGTGGACAAGGCGACCTACGAGCTGCTGTACCTGCCGATTCCCCCCGTGCAACGCGGACAGTTCAAAAACGCGATCGATATCGTGGTCAATCGGGTGGCGGATGCGATCGGCGCGGTGTTCCTGGGCGTTGCCACCCGGGGCTTTTTCATGCTGCCTGGTCTAGGACTCGGGCTGCGCGGCACGGCGGCGGTCAACCTCGTGTTGATCGCCGCGTGGACCGCCGTGGCATGGCGGCTCCGGGTCGAGTACGTCCGCACGATACAGGACAGCATTCACCGGCATCGCCTGGACACCGAGCGCACGTCCACGACGACCCTCGACCGGTCCGCCGCCGAAGCGCTGAGCGCCAGGCTGTCGGCGCCCGACCCGGGCGATGTGAAATACGCGCTGGGCCTGATCGAAATGCAGCAGACGCAGAGCTGGCATCCCGTGCTGCGAGACTTGTTGCTGCATCCCGAGGCTGAGATCCGCCGCCGCGCGCTCGCCATCCTCAGCGCCGCCGGCGACCGGGTCATCGCCGATCGCGCCGAGATGATGCTGCGCGACCCGGACCTGGGTGTGCGGACCGAGGCGCTCCTGTATCTTGCGCGCGAGACCGGCGTCGATCCGCTTCAGAAGATCCAGCAGCTCGGCGAATTCGAGGACTTTTCCATCAGGGCAGGGATGGCGGCGTTCCTTGCGGCCCCGGGTCGCGCGCAGAACCTCGACGCGGCGGGAGCCATCCTCGAGGCCATGGTGCACGCCACCGGGCCGGGCTCCGCCCGCGAGCGCGCCGAGGCGGCGCGAGTGATCGCGATGGTGCCCGACGCGTTCCTGCCGCTGCTCGTGACACTCCTTGCGGACAGCGATCCGGAGGTCGCCAGGCAGGCGATCCGTTCTGCACGCGAGATGGCGCGTGAGGAACTGATCGTGCCGCTGCTCGGCGCGCCACCGCATCGTGGCGTCGCTGAACAAGCTGCGTGTGCTGCACCCCGACGTACGGATCGATCCGAACGTGGTCGAGCTCCTGCTCGCCGCCGAGATCGCAGGCCATTACCGCTCCTACCAAGTTCTCGGTCCGCTCCGCGCCCGGCTGTCCGCAACCGACCCCGTCCTGGCGGGCATGGGGCACGCAATGGAGCAGGAACTCGAGCGGATTTTCCGGCTCATGGCGCTGTTGTTCCCCGACGTGGGCGGGCTGCACGATGCGTACGTGGGTGCGCGCTCCTCGAACGTCCTGGTCCGCGCCAATGCCCTCGAGTTCCTCGACAACGTTCTCAAGCCGGAGCTGCGTCACCTCATCGTTCCACTGCTCGACGGACAGGTGACGACCGAAGAGCGGATCGCGCTCGCCGAAGGTCTAGTCGGTGCGCCTCTCGAGACTGCCGAACAGGCAGTGACCACGCTGATGGCCAGCGAAGATGCGTGGCTGCGATCCTGCGCCGTGTACGCGGTCGGCGCGTTGCAGCTGCGGACTTTGGAGGGCGAGCTGCGGCGCTTCGAGGACAGTCCGGACCCTGTAGTGAAGGAGAACGTGAAGGCGGCTCGTCGTCGGCTTGCCGGCGAACCCGTGGAAGCCACTGACCTGCAGGAACCTGCCCCGGCGGACATGAACCCAGGCGTTGGCGCGGGCTAGCGCACGGGTGTTTTGAGATCTGGAGCGGGCGCGAGCGCTCGTTTGTGGTCACTGGCGCGGACGAGCCGTTCAATTCGCATGGCAAGCGCCGGCGCCACCCCACTCGGACCCTGGGTCAGATACCGCTCGAGATCGGCGTACGTGAAGCCCATCTCCGCCTCGTCCGTTTGACCCAGCCATAATCCTGCGCTCGGCGGCTTGTCGATGATCGGTTGTGGCACTCCGAGATCCGCCGCAAGCGCGCGAACCTCGCTCTTCAACAGGTCCCCGATCGGCAGGAGGTCGACGCCTCCGTCGCCGTATTTCGTGAAGTAGCCGATCGTCAGTTCACTGCGGTTCCCCGTGCCCACGACCAGGTAATTCAGCGAGTTCGCGACGAAGTATAGCGTTGCCATGCGCAAGCGGGGTTTGACGTTGGCGAGCGGCACGCGCGCCCTGATATCGGGGCTCGCATCCGTCGCCGCGGTCGGCCGCTGTTCGACCGGTAACTGGGAGACGACCGCCTGGAGATCCATGACCAGGCGATCGTAGGCTGGCGCCAGGTCCATCCGGACAACTGGTACACCGAAGTGGTCTGCGACCAGCTTTGCGTCCGCTTCGTCGCGCGGATCGCTGTAACACGGCATCGTTACCCCGACGACGCGTCCAGGTGTCGCCATCTGGCAGAGGCGTACGACGACCGCCGAATCGATGCCGCCGCTCAAGCCGACGGCCAGCCCACGCGCGCTCGCCGCCGACACGCGCTGCTGCAGCCACGACGCAATCTCGCTTACTCGAGGATCCATACGGCCGACTATAACATCCAGTCCGCCGGCTAATCCGCGCGCATGCTCGACTGCTGCGCTTCGATGACGCGGAGGAACGCGTCGACGAGATCTGGATCGAACTGGCGTCCCCGCTGTCGGTCGATCTCCGCGATGGCTTCCGTCACTGGCCACGCCGCCTTGTACGGACGCTTTTGCGTCAAGGCGTCGAAGACATCGGCGACGGCCACGATACGGCCCGGCAGGGGGATGGCGTCCTTGACGAGACCCGTGTAGCCGTTGCCGTCCCATCGCTCGTGATGGCTGAAGGCGATCTCCTCGGCCACCTTGAGCAGCGCGAATCGGCTGCCCGAGAGAATTCGCGCGCCGATGGTCGTGTGCGTCCGGACGAGCGCGAACTCGTCCGCCGTCAGTTTCCCGAACTTCAACAGAATCGAGTCGGGAATGCCGATCTTGCCGACGTCGTGGAGCGGTGCGGCGCGACGAATCAGCGCCACCTGCGAGTCCGGCATGCCAATCTGGCGCGCGAGCAGTGCCGCCATCTGACCGACGCGCTCCGTATGCTGACCCGTGTTGTCGTCCCGGAACTCCGCGGCGCGCGCCAGACGGTCGATGATCTCGACCTGCGCGGATTCCAGTTCACGCGTGCGCTCCCAGACCTTCGCCTCGAGCAGCTGGTTCTGTCCCTGGATCTCCAGATACAGGAACCGCGTTTCCAGCAGCGTACGGATCCGAAGCAGAACCTCGTCGGTGTTGAACGGCTTGTTGACGAAGTCCTTGGCGCCCCGCGACAACGCTTCGCGGCGTACCTCCGGTGTCAGATCGCCCGTCAGCATCAGGATGGGCAGGTAACTTGCCTCGATGATCTCGTTCAGCGTGTTCAGCACGGTCAGACCATCGGCGTGCGGCATGTGCATGTCGAGCAGGATCAGGTCTGGCCGCAGTCGCACATAGAGAGGTCCGGTCTCGCGGGGATCATTCGTGCTCTCGACACGGGTAAAGCCTCCGCGCTCGAGGACGCGGCGCAGCACGTCGACGTTGGTCTGCTCGTCGTCTACGATCAGGATGCGGGCGTTCTTGAAAGTCCTTGGTTGCATACTGAACCGCGTCAGCGCACCACCGTAGGAGCAGCGTTGACAATCGACTCGGCGGCAGGTGAATCGGGCCAGAGGACCACAGGCGCGGCGGTATAAGCCGCGTGTGCCAGCGCGCTCTGGAAGAACGCCGTCTCCGACGCATAGAACAGCAGTTTCAGGTAGTGGCGCGCAACGATGTACATCTGCCCGAGTACCAGCACGCCCCACATCGCGATCCCGGAACGAGGGGCCCCAGGCGAGATAACCGCATAGAGCAATGCGACCGTCAGGAATGCGGCACCATTGAGCAGGTAGAGCGCGACGGCTTGCCCAAAATGCCGGCGGACGAACCGGGCGCCCGCCGCCAGCGCTCCGATCGCGCTCCGTCGGTCCTCGACGACGATGCGGACGCGGGCGTAATCGAAAATGATGTTGAAAAACAGGAGCAGAGCCCCGAACAGAAGGTAACATGCCAGCCGGATCGCGAACGCCGTGCGCTCAACCGCCAGGTTGGCCACGGCCGATTCGTAGACGCGTCCGAAGAGCCAGTCGTGCACGACGGCAAACAGCAGGTAGTAGATGAACCATGCCATCACACCCAGTCGAATGAACCGCCAGACGTGGGTGCCGCACGCGGCAAAGAAGCCGTGCGCGCGGGTCGGTCTGCCGCGCGCGAGGCGATCCATCACTCCTCCACTCAGGAATGACCAGAGCAGGAGCCAGGCTGCGGTGACGCCGCCGATGGTCGACGCGAGCGGCACGTTGTCGAGCAGACCGCTGAGATTGTCCAGCACGGCGCCAAAGCCGACGATCGACGGGACGAAGGTAGTGCCGAGTCCCGAGGCCTGAGCCGAAAACTCCTGCCACCAGTCGTAATTCACGCCCGAACCCGCGGCGTCCGCCGCCAGGCTCGACCCCAGCTGCGATTCGATCAGGCCCCGGAGGACCAGGGACAACGGGAGCGCCACGAGGAGCGTGAGCGTGCACATGCCGACGATCAGGATGGGCGCTGCATTGACGCGCCGGACACCATCGCGAAAGGCGGCAGTAACGCTCATCTCAGATGAAGAATCCGTACGTCAGCAGGTGATCCTGCAGCCAGATCATCCACGCCAGGGACCACTTGCGTGCGGCGCGGCGCGCGTGCGGCGCGAGCGACGCGGAGTTGTTCGTGTAATTCAGATCGAGCAGGAGCACGCGGTCAGGATCCACTTGCACGTACGACGCGCGCACCGGTTTCACGACGTCGAACGTCTTCCAGCGTTCCTGGCCATCCCACCGCCACCGTACTTCTTCGTCGTTCGAGAACACCACCCGCACGTCAACGGGGAACACCCCCTCGCCGTATCTCCGCGCAACGACCGTCGTCCGGTAAACGCTTCGATCGTCGCCCGAGGAGAACTTTCGGTCGGCGCCGTCGCCGACCAACCCGCGTGCGGCCTCAGGCACGCTCTGGAACGTATCGACGCCGTAATCGAACGCGTTCGAGCTTCTGTAGACCTGATCGAAGAACCAGGCCAGGTCGTGGCCGCTGACCTCGTTGACGATGGCGAAGAAGTCGTCGGGCCGCGGATGCTTGAACGCCCATCGTGAGTAGTAGGTCGAGAGGATGCGCTGCAGCGTATCCCACCCGAGCATCCGCTCCAGCGTGTGGAGCCAGAGCGCGGTCTTGTTGTAGGTAATCGCGCCGGCCGATCCTGGCCAATACCGCCATGTCGGTGTGGACGCCGTGTCGCTGCGCGCCACCCGTCGGTAACCCGCCAGCCTGTTGCCGTCGGTAGCCCGCGACAGTGGCACATCCCGGAAGACCCATGGGATGAAGCCCCCGAAATATCGCTTTGACAGGTAATTCGGCTCGAACTCCTGTGCGATGGTCCGGGCGGTCGCGAAGGTATTGATCCCCTCGTCCATCCACGCATCCTCGAACTCGTTGGTCGCGACGACGCCATACCACCACTGGTGCCCGGCTTCGTGAATCGTGACGCCCTCGGGTTGATTCACGCCCCTGGGCGCCAGCCAGCGAGTACCGGCCGTGAAGAGCGTCGGGTACTCCATGCCTCCGGCGCCACTCCGCCATGCCGGATCGACGATGGTGATGTGTTCGTACGGATATGCCCCGAACCACTCGCCGTAGTACTTCAACGCCGCGCGCGTGGCCTTGAAGTGACGCTCCGCCTGGCTTTCATGTTCGGGCTGCAGGAGCAGCCGCATCGCGACGGGCGGCAAGGTAGCGTGCTGGAACGTCTCGATCCGCTCGAGGAATCGGGGACTCGTGGTCCACGCGAAGTCGTGAACGTCCTCCGCATAGTAGTGATGCGTCGTGGCGCCATCGCCTCCGTCGACCCGCCCGCGCTCGCGGCCGGTCGCGCCCACGATCCATCCCCGTGGAACGGTCACCTTGACGTCGTAGGTACCAAAGTCCGAGAAGAATTCGGTGGCCGAATGGAACTGGTGGCTGTTCGTCCTCGGCACGCGTGAGCTCCACGCGATCTGCACTAGAATCGTCTCGCCCGGCGCGACCGGACTGTCCAGCGGGGCTTCGACGATCGTGCGATCGTTTGTGTTGCCGTCATCGGGCGCGATGAAACGGAGTCTGGACGTGAGATCCGCGGGCGCCGCGCCGCTCAGAAGGCGCAGGCTGCCGATATCGATCCACGCCCAGTCCGATTCGGGGCGGTCCAGCACGTCGGCGGCATCGCCCGCGAGCTGCACCTCCCGCATCCAGGACGAGTGCGTGTTGCGCCAGGCGTTGTAATAGAGGTGAAAGCGAAGCGTCTGCGTGGATGCCGTCGAGACATTCCGCCAGGACAGAATCTGGTCGCCGGTCAGCGTTCGCGTGTTCGGATCCAGGCGGACGTTGATCGCGTAGTTGGCGTTGCGTGGCGACCGTGCAGCTGGCGTGGCGGACGCGGCGTTGGCAGCGGGCGGTGCAGGGGCCTGATCCGTCACGCCGTCGCCGGCGAGCGCCAGCAAGGCCACGGCGGCCAGGAGACGCGCGATCACGCGCACATCCTACACCAAACGAGCGGCCCGACCGGCCCGGCACCCGCCGCCCGCACGGTATAATTGCGGATCGTCCTCATTCGTCCAGGAGCCGTACGAATGGCATCACAGCCCATCAAGGTTCTTCACTTCGGTCTCGGCCCCATCGGCGCCGCCGTCGTCCGGCAAGTCGCCAATCGAAAGGGTTTCCGCATCGTCGGCGCGGTCGATATCGACCCCACGAAAGAGGGGCGCGATCTCGGCGACGTGATCAGTATCGGCAGACGCCTTCGGATCAAAGTGTCGGCCGATGCGAGGAAAACCATCAAGGCGACCAGGCCGGACGTCGTGGTGCTGTGCACGACGTCGTCGCTGAAGAGGACCCTGCCGCAAATTGAAGAAATCCTGAAGCTCAGGGTGCCCATCGTCTCGACGACCGAGGAACTGGCGTATCCGAGCAAGGCCAACATGAAGTACGCACGGGTCATCCATCAGCTTGCGAAGAAATCCAAAGTGGCGGTGCTGGGCACCGGCGTCAATCCGGGCTTCGTCATGGACGCGCTGCCGATCACGCTTACCGGGGTCTGCGAAAGGGTGGATGCCATTCGTGTCGACCGCATTCAGGACGCGCGGGTGCGGCGGCTGCCGTTCCAGCAGAAGATCGGAGCGGGTCTGACACGCGAGCAGTTCCAGAGAAAAGTGGACGACGCCAGCGTGCGCCACGTGGGCTCGCCACCGTCGCGAGCGAATTCCTGGCGGTGGATCCGGGCTACGTCTGCGGGATCGTGCAGGACGGGATTGGCTACCGCAACGGTGATCCGGTGATCACGCTGCACATGGAGGCGTATCTGGGCGCACCGGAGTCGTACGACGCGGTCGAGATCACCGGCTCGCCGGCGATCAAGTCGAAGGTATCGGGCGGTGTCCACGGTGACATCGCCACCGCCTCAATCGTCGTCAACTCGCTGCCGAAGATTCTCGAGGTGCCGCCGGGGCTGCATACGATGCGGGACATGCCGATCCCGTCATTTTTCGGCGGCCGTCAGTAAAAAAGTGCGAGCGTGATCAAGCGGATCAGGAGGCCTGCCGCAGCCCCCATCGTCGGCGTTTGAGGAATAGTCCCTTCCGCGAAATTCCCAGGAGCCGCGAGGCTTCCTCGACGCGGCCGTTCGCGCGATCCAGCGCCCGACGCACCATCATCTGTTCGAGGAGCTCGACGGCCTTGGGCATCGGCTGATCGAGAGGGACCCTGACCTCCGGCTCCGCCGCCGGTGCGGAGGCGGCGATCGTGCGGCGCGAGGCCTGAATTTCAGGGGACAGCACGGCGGGCGTCAAGGTGGCGTCCGGCTCGCTCAGCGCCGTCATGCGACGGACCTCATTCGCGAGCTGACGGACGTTGCCCGGCCAGGCGTACAGCAGCAGGTACTCGAGCGTCTCGTCACTGAGCGTGAGCCGGCCCTTGCGCTGCTCGTCGGAATACCGGCGCAGGTAGTGCTGCACCAGCGCCGGGATCTCCTCACGTCGCTCACGCAGCGGCGGCAGCGTGAGACGGATCACGTTGAGGCGGTAAAACAGATCCTCGCGCAGCCGGCCATCGGCGACGAGCTGCTCTGGATTGGCGTTGGTGGCGGCGACGACCCGGACGTCCACCGTGACCGGGTGCGGCTCTCCGAGCGGATGAATCTCGTGGGTCTCGAGGAACCGGAGCAGCTTCGGCTGCACATCGAGGCCGACCTCGGCAATCTCGTCCAGGAAGAGCGTTCCGCCAGCGGCCGCACGGATGACGCCGGGGAAGGACGTGTCGGCGCCGGTGAACGACCCTTTGCGGTACCCGAACAACTGACTTTCGAGCATGTCGCGCGGGACGGCGGCGCAGTTGAAGGGAAGAAAGGGATGGTCGGCGCGATCGGACGCCCGGTGGATCGCGCGGGCCAGGACCTCCTTGCCGGTGCCGGTCTCGCCAGTGACGAGCACCGACAACGGGGTCGCGGCAATGCGTCGCGCGATCGAGAGCGTTTCCGCCATCTGCTCGGAGACCCAGAGGCTGTCCGGCTCTCCGTCGAGCGCTTCGGCGGGCCAGAGCGCGGCGCGCTGTTTCTCGTCGCGGCGGTACTGGTCGAGGGCGAGGGCGGTGGCGAGCAGCTTGCGGATCGCCATCAGCGTGCAGTAGCGGTCGATGTCATCGGTGGGCCGGACGACGATCTGCCAGGCTTCGTCACGGTGGCGTCCGAGGGGCATGACGTCGAGGCCTTCGGGGTGCTCCGCAGCGGCGGCGGCCTCGCGCTCGTCCCACCCGAGCGTGTCGATGACGCGGGGACCGGTGGGCGTGGCGGCCACGAGGGCCGCCGCGTCGGCGCAGCCCGCGGCCCGGAGCACGGCAAATGCCTCGCGACCGAGGACGTGCGGGTGTCCGGCCAGGTCCAGGAGAGCGACAGCTGTGTCGAGATCGCTCTTCGGTCCGACGGTCGTCGAGAGGGCGGAGGAGTGCTGGAGTAGTAGTCGCGCGCGTTCTTGCGCCGGGTGGGAAAATGTCGACTCGAGGATCCTAACGCCCCGAGCGATTCTCGCCGCGCCGCGGTTTAAAGACTGGTTTGCGATAAGGACCTTGCCGAAGGCAACACTAACCGTGGCTAGCAACTCAGGAGAGCATTCCGCCAGTTCAAGGTCCGGTCCGAGATCGCGCGCTGAGACCTTTGCACCAGTACCGACGAGCGCTTCGGCGCGAAACAGGATTAGTGAAGTCAACGCTGGATTCGCCCGTGCAGCCTCCGCCAGAGGAATAGTGTCCTCGATCAGTGCACGCGCCTCGCTCCATCGTTCCTGGCAAATCAAAAACTGTGCTCGAGTCACTCGGGCTGATAGATCGTACCAGCGGGAAAGAGGAGGAGTGTCCGTACGCACTGCTGCCAAGATTTCGATGGCCCCCTGTATATCCCCGCGGCAGAATGCAGCCTGCGCTCTAGTTTCAGCTATCGCCACCTGATAATTCGGGCTGTCGAGCAACAACCTAGGCGCGTTTGCCAACACTCGCTCGGCCTCACAACTGTTTCCAAGAAATACGAGAAGATACGCAAGGTTTCCTGCGGCGGCGGCCTGACCACGAGCCCACCCGCTTTCAACTGCGAGATCCTGAGCTCGTTCGGCCAGAGCTCGCGCCGCCGGGTAATCCCCAACTATTGCTAGTAGTGACGACTCGTCAACATCTACGCTTGCCCTTAGCCAAGTACAATCATCGGAATCGAGGAGACGCCTCGCTATTTTGAAGTGGCGGCGAGCAGTGTCGAAGTGTCCCACACGGCTCTCCAACCGCCCGAATGTCGAGTGAACTGAAGCGCATACTTGACGATCACCAGACCGCAAAGCATAACGCCTGACTAGCGCAGCTAGGGGAAGCGATCCGTCGAAACCAGTCGGTGCGGACGTACGCTCCAAAAGTTGCGCTGCTATGACAGCCGCGAGTGACATGTCCTTTGATGACTCGGCAAACATCAGCGCTTGTCTAGTCAATGCCACAGACTCTTCGTAGTCGCCATCTTGGTATCGACATGTCGCCAGAACGGCCCTGCAGCGGGCCGTCGATCGGCTGTCTAATGTGGAATTACCTTCCAGAATCACTGCTTCACGGGCGGCGCGCCTAACATCTCCGGTTAGGGCAAAAAGCTCAATTTTCAGCAAAAGACCGTCGGGGAAAGAAAGCACACTATCTCGGGCTAGCAGTGTCGCCAAAGCGTCGTTCAGGCGACCGGCGCGAGCGTGACGAGCGGCAACATCGCTGCTCATGACGGTCAGTGAACTGACGGGGGAGAAATGGATCCATCGTTAGCGGAACGACCTCTCTTACGCGCAGCCTCCACGAGTGCTTCCAAGGATGTGCCGTCCTCTGGGGCGGTTGCCGTTCCGATAAAGAATGAAAAATCTCGGCACTCGCTCGAGCTACGTGCAGTCGCATTTTTAATACTGTGAGCTAGGCGACCCATTACTGCGGACGCTGCCTCAGAATCCGTATGGTTGAGCAACACGACGAGCGCTTCGCTGCTATATCGGAAGAGGATATCGGCTCCTCTGAGAGTCCTCCGAATAATGTCGGCTAGCGAAGCAAGCGCCTGATCGGCTGCATTGCGGCTCAACCCCGTATTGAGGGAATGTGGCGACTGAAAATCAAGAAACAGAATTGAAAGGGAAACTAGCTGATCAGTCCTTGGTGTAGGACCGAGCTCGGCTC
>JAIVJE010000094.1 GCA_020200195.1 Acidobacteriota bacterium
CGAGGCGATCGCGCGAGAGTACGGACACTTGAATGTCAGCCAACGTACGGCCCTTCAGGAGATTCTGGCGAGTCGCGACCAAGTGACAGCCCTCGAAGGGAGCACAGGGACGGGCAAGACCACAGCACTTGCGGCTGTTCGGGATGCCACCGAACGCGAGAGGTACCACGTCGAGGGCTTCGCGCCGACGTCACGTGCGGCGCACAAGCTTGCCGAGGCCGGGATCGAGTCGAGCACGCTACAGCGTCTTCTGTTGCGCGGTGAACAGGGGATACCGGCGGCGGATCAGAAGCGGCTGTACGTCGTTGACGAGTCGAGCCTGGCGACCACGAAACAGATGCACGCGTTTCTGGAGCGCCTCGGCGGGGAGAACCGCGTGCTGCTCGTCGGCGATGTGCGCCAGCATGAGGCCGTGGACGCCGGCCGGCCGTATTACCAGCTCCAGGAAGCAGGGATCCGCACCGCGCATCTTGACGAGAGCGTGCGCCAGCGGGATCCAGAGTTAAAAACAGTCATCGAACAGCTCTCCCGTGGAGACGTGCACAGTGCCCTGGAAGGTCTTGACCAGCAAGGCCGCGGGCATGAAATCGGCCCGCGCGAGGAGCGCCTGACGGCTGTCGCGAACGAGTAACGTGAAAGACCCACACGGGACGCTCGTCGTCTCTCCGGATAACCAGTCGCGACAGGACCTCAATGACGCGATTCACCGCGCGATGCAGCGTGAGGGCCATGTCGATCACAACGAGCACCGGACGCCCGTGCTGGTGCCGCGGCAGGAGATCACCGGTGCGGATCGGCAATGGGCGGAACGTTACGAGGCGGGCGACGTCGTTCGCTACAGCCGCGGCAGCAAGGCCCTCGGCTGGACGTTGAAGTGCCACTCGCGCAGCCGTGGATTGAAGCTGAGGGTCTGGATCGGAATCCAGATCTCCGCCGTCCACCCGGACTCGGTGCGTCGCGTCGCGGCTTCCCAGATGCCGTCCCATTCGGGGTTGTCGGTTTCGCCGCCGGGGTTGACGAGCGCATCGTAACGGGCGCCACTCGGATTAACGGCGAAAACGTAGCCGGATCGGCCATCGAGAAACGGGCCGGGGACCACTCGCACGTGGTCTTCAGAGTTGAGCGTGGCGTCCCGTCGTACGCTGAAGCTGACGATCCCGGAGGGGTCACTGTCTTCGCACACGATCCCGACCAGGATTGCCCCCGAGCCCGCGAACACTCGGACGAGGGTCGGTGAGGAGGCCTGCGCGCCTTCGACCGGATCCGTTTGCCTGAACCTGTCAGCGCCTGCGCGGAACTCCATTCGACTTCGTCGAGCACGCCATCGACGCGCACGTAGCGGCGCAACCTGTAATATTGGCAGCTGCTGCCCATCCTGCGCGGCGATCGCGGTGCCGTTGACCACGCCGACGCCGAAGCTCAGTAAAGCCGTCGAGAGCCACACCGGCGGCTTCACTGATTCGTGATCGGCGACTTCCCGAGAAGGTTGACGGCGCTGCGTACCGCTTCCGCCAGCTTTGCGGCCGGCCCGGTCCCATAATAGTGAAGAAAGACCACGAGCGGCTTAACATCGGTCATGTGGTTGTGAATGGCAACTACGTTGATGCCGTCCGCCCGCAGCGCCTTTAGTACCGGCGTCACCTCGCGCTCGAGCATCGCGATGTCGCCCGCAACCATCGCGTCAGCATCGCTTCCGGCGAATGCCGCCCATGTATTGAGACCCATTCGCGCGTTGATCGCCGCTCCATGTTCCCGCACGTCAATGTCGGGACGACCGATCGTGATCTTGTAGACGGGGCCGCTTTGCTCGCCCTGATGCCCGATGATCTTGGCGAGCGCCGCGGTGCCGAGCGCACCGGCTGAGGCAGGCCCCGCGGACCTGGCCGCCGTTGGCTGCGCACGCTTCGCGGCCTGATCGATCAGATCCACGGCCGGCTTGACGCGCTTCGCCAGATCCGCGGCCGTTCCCATCCCGTGCACGTGCATGTAGAAGATCCGAGGCTGCTCCCAGAAGAAGTGATTGTGCAGCGCAGTTACGTCGAGGCCGTTGTCCAGAAGCGCCGACATCACTGGGTTGACCTCGTCCTCGGTGAGGACCAGATCGCCCACCATCACTTCATGTCCGCCGTCGCCCTTCGTCAGCGCAACCCACCCGCCGAAACCAAAGGGGGTCGGAGCAGATCGTTGCTTGACCGTGACCCGAAGATCGTTCCGCGGAATGTTGACCTTCAGCACGCCATCTTTGAAGTCTCCCGTTTTCCCGAGCGTTGTGAGTACGCTCTTGTACTCCGCGGGCATCTCTTGCGCGTTGACAGCGCGGCTCGCCAGCAGCGCCCCGGCCACGAGAAGCAATCGCACAGCGAATCTGAATGACCGCATGATCTCTCCATTGAATTCAGGTCGACCTTCAGCATGTACCTGCCCCTATGGTCCCCAACGCGGTGAAACGCGTCAAGGCTCCTCTGCGCTTCCTGAAGCCGATTTGAGGAAATCTTCAGGGAGGCTCCGTCGCAGATATCCGTACGATGAACTCTGGATGGACACGCGCTCAATTGCGTGGCGTTTCGGAAGGAGACTTTCATGCGTGCAGGTCTGAATCAGTTGGCTGTCGCCGTGACTGCAACAGTACTGGTGTCTGGCATCAATCGTTCGGTATCCGGACAGCATGGAGACGAGGCCCAGCTGCTCTCGAAACTGAAGACAAGCCGTCATACGCTTCTCGATGGCATCCGCCAGGCGGAGAAAGACAGCGGCCCTGCGATTTCTGCGAAGTTCGAGATGAAAGGTGATCAGCTGATGTTGAGCGTCTATACCGCCAAGCAGGGTCGCGACCGGGATCCGGAGCACAACACGTTGATGGAGTTGATCGGTCCTGCGACTGACAGCACGTGGAAACCCGAGACGGAGGTGTTCGAGGACAAGGAGCACATCGCCCGATCGGCCATGCAGTTGACGCTCATGCAGCTCTCTCGAATGTCGCTGGCGGATGTCATCAAGAAAGCGGAATCGCAGCAAGCGGGCACCGTGTATTCCGCCATTCCGGCTGTCCAGGGCGGCCGGCCCGTGGTTGACGTCCTCGTCGCAGCGCGCGACGGCCAGAGCAAACATGTGATAATCGATTTGAGGTGAGGCGCACGATTTCGGTGCGCCAGAACACGTGCGGGTACTCGTAATCGAAGACGAGAAAAAGGTCGCACGAGCCCTGCAGCAGGGGCTCCAAGGCGAGCACTACGAGGTCGAAGTGGCGGAGACGGGCGAGGACGGATTTTTCAGCGCGCTCTCTCGATCGTTCGACGTGATCATCCTCGACGTGATGCTGCCGGGACGGTCCGGGCTCGAAATTCTGAAGACGCTTCGTCGCCAAGGTCATCGAACGCCCGTTCTGGTCCTCACCGCGAAAGACGCCATCGAGGACCGCGTAGTTGGTCTCGACAGTGGAGCGGACGACTACCTGGTGAAGCCGTTTGCGTTCGCGGAGCTCCTCGCCCGTGTTCGCGCGCTCATCCGGCGGGGCCGTTCTATCGAGCCGGTTCGCCTCAGGGTGGCGGATCTGGAGATCGATCTCGTCACGCGCAAGGCGGTCCGCGCCGGTGAGCCGATCGATCTGACTGCGCGCGAATTCGATCTCCTCGAGTACTTGCTGCGTCACGGCGAAGAAATCGTCTCCCGCGAGATGCTGGCCCGGGACGTCTGGAAAGAGCCTTCCCGTGGGACGCCGCTCGATAACGTGATCGACGTGCACATCGCGCGGCTGAGAAAGAAAGTAGACACCGAGGGTCGAGCAAAGTTAATCCACACCGTACGCGGCGTGGGATTCCTGGTCAAACTCGGAGAGGCGTGATGCTGCCCTGGCGCCCTCGGAGCGTCCGGTTGCGCCTGACGCTTTGGTACAGCGCCGCTGTCGCGCTCGTCGTGCTGCTTTACGCCGTTGGTGTCTACATGTTCGTCAGCAGAAGCCTCAGAGAGGAGCTCGATCGTGTCCTGCACGACGATTTCGAGCTCGTCGAGGAATCGTTGGAGAACAACGACAGAGGGACGGACACCTCGCGATGGACCAGCGATCCGGCACATCACGCCGATGGTTCGGAACCGGCGAGATGGGTAGAAGTGTGGGCGCCGCTTGGCCAGTTGCGGTTTCGATCGCCGGGATTGGACGAACGGGCGGCGCCGAAGGCCGTTCCGCAAACGTACGAGTACGTGTCGGTTGCGAGTTCCGGGGGAGTGCCGCTCCGAACCCTCACAGGTGCGCATTCGGTCGGCGCATCAGAGTTCGTCATACGGGTGACGAGATCCGAAGAGCGCGTGCGTCATGAGCTGAACGAGCTCCTGGCCGGCTTGGCGCTTGGACTGCCCATCGCGGTGATCCTCGCCGGCGTCGGCGGTTATCAGCTGGCCCGGCGAGCCCTGTCACCGGTGGAGCGCATGACGGAGCAGGCCCAAACCATCACGGCCGAGCGTCTCCGGGCGCGTCTCCCGATCGAGAACCCTGACGATGAACTGGGTCGCCTGGCCACTGTGTTCAATGACATGCTCCAACGACTCGAGGAGTCGTTTGACCGGATGGGACGCTTTACCGCTGACGCCTCGCACGAGTTGCGGACACCGCTGACCGCCATTCGCAGTGTCGGAGAGGTCGGGTTGCGCGAGCAGCACGATGCGGCAGGTTACCGCGAAGTGATCGGTAGCATGCTCGAGGAAGCCGACCGGCTGACGCGCCTCGTTGAGAGCCTGCTCCTCCTGTCGCGCGCGGACAGTGGCCGCGCAACCGTGAAACGCGACCATGTTGCGCTGCTGGGGGTCGCTCGCGAGGTGGCTGCCCATCTCGCAGTCCTCAGCGAGGAACGGGGGCAGCGAAGCGAAATCAACGGAGATTCCGGCATAACCGCTCACGTAGATCCGATGCTGCTGCGTGAAGCCCTCGTGAACATCGTCGACAATGCCATTAAATACAGTCCGCGCGGCGCGGAGATCCGGATTCTCGTAGCGCGCGATGGACGCGGCGGTGTGGCGATCGAAATTACCGACCGTGGTCCCGGCATCGCTGCAGAACATCACACGCGGATCTTCGAACGGTTCTACCGCGTGGAGGAAGGACGCTCGCGTGACCATGGCGGCAGCGGACTTGGACTCGCAATCGCGCGCTGGGCGGTTGAGACAAACGGCGGCCACATCGATTTGGACAGCGAGCCGGGCCGCGGCAGCACGTTTCGAATCGTCTTGCCCGCTACGCCTATTTTCTCCGCCTTGGTGCGACCGGCTTCGGCGGCCCGATCGCGCTCGCAGGATTCATGCAGCGCGATCTGGTCGAGGAACGCGGCTGGATCAGCCACGACGATTATTTGGATGGTCTTGCGTTGGCCCAGCTCGCGCCCGGTCCACTGGCGGCGCAACTCGCGATGTATCTCGGGTACGTACGAGGCGGAATTGCGGGCGCAACGATCGTAGCCATTCTGTTCGTGCTCCCGTCCTTTCTGATGGTATGGGCAATCCGCGGCCTATGTGCGGTTCGGCGGTCTGCCCTGGATGGAGGCGCTGTTCTACGGCATCGGAGCCGCCGTTATCGCCATCATCGCGCGGTCAGCGTACAAGCTGACAAAGCTGACGCTCGCGCGGAGTGTGGTCTTGTGGAGCATCTTCGCCGTCATGGCGTTGACGACGGCGTGGGCTCAACGCGAAATCATCTCGTTGTTCGTGCTCGCCCGGCGCTGCGTATGTGCTTGCGACACGTGCGCTGATCGACGTGTGGACAGCAGGGATCGCGCTCGCGACGTTTCTGATTCTGGCGCGGTGGAAAGTCTCTGAACTCTGGCTTATAGGCGCCGCCGGTCTGGTTGGCCTACTCACCGCCGGAGCAAGGGCGTGACCGGCGAGGCCGGCAGGTCGGCGTTTGGACGAAAGCTGATCCCGTCGCGCAGTTTGACGACCTGACGATCAACACGAATAACCAGACGCGGAGGAGTGCAGTGCGGCCCGAGACACCGCTCGATTGGACGGCGTTTACGTTCCTGGTCATCGGCGCGTTTGCCTGGGGTTGCTTCGTCACCGACGTGAACATTCTGGATCTGCTGCTCGAACGCATCTGGGATCCGCTCGACGACGTCGTATTTGTCCTCATTGCGGCCTCTGGCGTGTATTGGCT
>JAIVJE010000384.1 GCA_020200195.1 Acidobacteriota bacterium
GATGTGGACGCTGCCCTATGACCCGCATCCCGACTATGCGACGTTCAAGGGACAGGTGTACGGCCAACTCGATCCAAAGATGCGCGAATTCTTTCCGCCGGGTGTCCGTGCGTCGATTCGCCTGGATGAAATCGACTGGGGCGGCATGACCGTCAATGGTATTCCTCCGTTGCACAATCCGAAGGTGGTGTCGGCCGCCGCGGCGGCCTACCTGAAGGGCTCGAACGTCGTGTTCGGCCTCGTGGTGAACGGGGAAGCGCGAGCGTACCCCAAGCGCATTCTCGCCTGGCGCGAGATGGCGACTGACCAAGTCGGCGGGGTCGCCTTGACGATCGTCTCTTGCACGCTTTGCGGCACGGTCATCCCGTTCGAGAGCCAAGCCGGTGGGCGCTCGTTCCGCTTCGGCACCAGCGGCTTATTGTACCGATCGAACAAGTTGATGTTCGACGAAGAGACGCACTCGCTCTGGTCCACGTTCGAAGGCGTTCCGGTCGTCGGCCCATTGACTGCCTCTGGAGTGGCGTTGAAGGCCCACGCGGTCGTCACCACGACGTGGAACGAGTGGCGAGTCGAACATCCCGAGACCACCGTGCTGTTCGCTCGACACCGGCTACACACAAGACTATACGGAAGGCGCGGCCTATCGCGACTACTTCGCGACCGATCGACTGCTGTTTCAGGTGTCGAAAACGGACACTCGACTCCGGAACAAAGCGGAAGTCCTCGTCATGCAGCTGCGAGACGGAATGTCGCCCGAGCGCCGCGTGCCGGTCGCGATCGACACGATCTTCCTCCGCAAACATCCCGTCTACTCATTCACGGTCGCCAACGAGCGTTTCGTGGTCGTCACGAGCAGCAACGGTGCAAACCGAGTCTATCGCGGTGGCGCGACGTTTCCGGATCAGCGCGCGACCGCGACCATCGTCGATGACCACCGAGAGGCGTGGCGTGTGACCGAATCGGCCCTGGTCCTCGAGCGCGACTCGAACACACGGCTGCCGCGCGTCGCCGCGCAGCGTGCCTTCTGGTTCGGCTGGTACGCGCAGTTCCCGGGGACGGTCTTGCTCAAGTGAGTGACGATGATGCGCATCTACCTTGCCTGCACGGTCCGCGGCGACCGCGGTGGCGTCGTCGCGGGCCGCACCATCTGTGAACGACTGCAGCAGCATGGACACGAGGTGCTCACGACGCATCTCCTGGCCGATGATGTCAACCAAGCGGAATCGCAGTTGAGTGAAGCGCAGGTCTACCGTCGCGACCTGGAGTGGCTCTTAGGCTGCGACGTGCTGGTGGCCGAAGCGTCGGGCTCGAGCTACGGCGTCGGCTTCGAAGTGGGGTACGTCCTCGGCCGCGCGCGCGACACGGGCCAACGCGTCGTGCTGCTCTACGACGCCGCGCGTCGTCATGCCATTTCCCGGCTGATTACCGGGAACTGCGACGAGGCGTGTGACACGTTCGCCTACGCGTCAGTCGAGGAATTGGCGGCCTTCATCGATCGGCGTTTCCGGACGGCGGCAGTGTGATTCAGCGCTCGGGCGCCGTGCCACGACACGCGACGACGTCGAACTCGATGCGCAGTTCGTCCTTGACCTTCACGGTGCCGCCCGCGAGCGCGAACCGTCCAGTACCCTAGGGCCCTGCAGGGCGCCAGCGCGGCGGCGGCGATCACGCACGCCTCGAGGCCGAGTCGAACCTCACCATCTTAGAAGCGAAGAATCCGCCCGACACGACCACATTGTGTACGTTGCCGTGGGGCGTGGCGATCGAGAAGTTTTGCGGGCCCGTGTACACGTCACGCACCTCGCCGCGGAACCCAAGCCATCGGCGTCCCCGCACGTCGACGCCCCCGCCGAGCTGGAGTGCGCCGGTGTTGGTGTCGCGTTGATTCGGGTTCGAGCTGCCGTTGGCCCGCTCCTTGGACTCCGAGTAACGCGCGTAGCCGGCACCGACGGATCCGAAGAGCGACACGGGGCCCGAGGCGAAAACGGTCAGACGGATCCTGGCGTCAGGTACAGCGCGGCATATTCCTTCGGCAGCGATCCACCTGGCGTCACGACGGTAAATGCCGGAGAGGCGATGAATGGCACCTCGATGGATACCGCCGCCCCTGATCCCGTCGAGATGCGCCACGCGAAAGTGGCTTGGTACGTGGTGCCCCGATCAAACTCCAGCACCTGCGCTTCATCGCCCGTCTTCGTGGCGCCGAGGAGGAGTCCCACGTCGTATCGGGTCTGGGCGAGTGCCTGCCCTGTCCCGACCGTGAAGGTGATAAGAATCGCTGCGAATATCGTCGGCCGTCGCATCTCGCTCTCCCGAAGAACGTCGGGCGGTCTAATCATCAATGCGTGCTCAGACCGCCCGACCCCAGAGCAGCAACCGGCTGCCGCTGATCGGACGACTCTGATCCCTGTGTCTATTCGGTGCGTCGAATCGTGATGCGCGCGACCGGATTGCGCCAATCGTACCGCGCCGCGCTCAGATTCCCGATGCCGTGAATACCTGGGTGAATGTGGACGAAGTTATCGACACCGCGAGCAGGATTGAATCCTTCGCCCTGGCACGCGGTCGGCGGACCTGGAATGTGCGTGCAGAGCTCGTCGTTGGCTTCCGTGCCCGCATCGTATGCGGGTGAGTAGTGCGTCACGACGTCGCGACCGCGAGGCCCTTCCACACCGTTCACGGCGAAGAAGGCGTCATTGGTCGGCACGAGCATCGCCGCGACGCTGACGAATCGGAACGTTCCGTGCGTGGCAATCGACAGGGTGACCGACTCCCCCGGTGGCAGTGGCGCGCCCGAGTCCGCTATGTCGAGCACCGCCGGCGAACTGGCCAGCGCGGTCGTCAACGGGCCCGTGTCACCGGCTTCGGCCAGGACTTCCAGCGGCTCGCTGGCGGGCTGACCCAGACGAAAGAGCTTGATCGAATTCTTGTGGCTGGCGGCGACGATCGGCGTAAAGACCTGCCCCTGCGTGATATTGGTGACTGTCACGACGAAATGCGCGTCATCGTCGTCTTCCCATGCCGCTCGGACTCCAGCCGTCGGCAGCACCAGCAACACGAACGCCGTCAGGACCGCAGAGACGAGCACACGTATCCTCAGTTGTGACATCTGATCCTCCTCACGCGAACATCCCTCCGAGCTTCTCGAGTGATGTTGTTGACCACCGGACGACACGGAAGCGGGACTGTCCCACCGCTTCGACCCGAAGTGCTTGTGTAGTCGCGCGTGATGGAGAAATCCCCCTCCGTGTTCGCCGCGGGGCCGGCGATGGCTATAATGCCCGGCCACCTACCGAGCGACTATGCTGCGCATGCTCATCGTGACACCGACTCTGTCGCTCCTGGCGTGCGGCGCCGCCCGCGCCCGGTCGAGCCCGCGACTGTTTGTGGGGGCGGCCGCAGGTATCTCGATGCTCTCTGCCGATGCGCAGTCGGAGATCACACCTGCCAGAGCCGACGTGTCGCTCTACAAGCCTGAGAACGGTCCGGCGGTGAACATCTTTCTTGGTGTGCACCTCCACGACTATGTGACGGTCCAGGCCAATTACATCTGGAATCGAAACGACGTCGCGCTCGCGTCCGTGCGCGCGCGTGACACCGGGCCAGTCTTTTACGAGCAGCCGCGCACGGCATCCCAACACGCCCTCGTCGGTGATCTGCTGGCGTATTTCCGCGACCGGCACTGCGCCGTGCGGCCGTACCTGTCGGTGGGGTTGGGTGTCGTGCGACTCGACACGAATGAGGCGGGCCAGAGCCGGGTCCGCGGTGCCACGCTGCCGCCAACCCGCATTCAGGCGACGCCCCCACTGCTGCGGGTCGCCGTGGGTATCGACGTCGCCGTGGGACCCCGGTGGAGTGCGCGGTACAGTTTCAGCGAGAGTGTGAGCGGCAATCCGATCAGCGCGCAACTCTCGCCACCGGGCCAGCGCAATCTCGCCAACTTCCAGAATCTCTTTGGTGTCGTGCGCGCCTTCTAGTCGTCCCGTCTCCCAGCTATCGACCTTTGAACTCGACGTAGGGACAATGCGGCCAGTAGATCGGCGGCGACTCGAACCGTTCCGCCAGGAGCCGGGCGTGGCAGATGCGGCAGGGGTTCATCGACGTGACGCGCTCGTCGGGAACCAGTCGCAGGACGTGCTCGAACACGCACAGAGACCGTCCCGCCGCTCTGGTTGCCGGCAGGCTGCGGAGCGGCCCGCTCGCCGTCTGTTCCATGACCAGTGCGGAGTACAGCGTCGACTTCAGGCGCGCGGGAGCACACTTGCCCGCGTCGTGCTCCGTGTCGGTCTGTTCGGCCAGCCGCGTGAAGAAATGGTCGTCGTTCATGGTTTACTCGCCTCCCAGAGGCGTTTGAAGTACGCGCGCGCGCGCGCGAGCACGCGTTCGATGGCCTTTTCTGTCTTGCCCGTCTGTGCGGCTATTTCTTTGGCGGTGCGCTTTTCCCAGTAGCGCCACAGCAGCGCGGCGCTGTACGCGGCTGGCAGCTGCTCGAGGATGCGGCGCGTCTTCTCCTGGAGGCGCGCCGCGTCAATCACGTCGTCCAGATGGGGTTCGCCGGAGGAGGTTGCGTCCGCACCATCATCGGGAAACGGATCCGGCTCGCGAAGTTGCGCCCGATAGAAGTCTTCGACCTTGTGCCTGGCAATGCCCAACAGCCAACCGACAATCGACGATTGTCCGGCGAACGTGTCGAGTTTCTGCAGCGCGACCAGAAAGACCTCCTGGACGACATCGTCCACGAGGTCGGCTCGCGGCGCCAGCCGCCGTGACACGTAGCTGTAAATAGGATCGGCATACCGGGCCACGAACTCGGCGGCGGCCTTGCGATCTCGCTGGAGAACGGCCGCGACCAGCGCTCGCTCGTCCGCTGACGACGCGACCGCGTGGGCCTCCGGGGCCGGACCAAGAGATTCAGCCGCGGATGATGGCTCGGGAGGCATCTATCAGAAAGGTCGAAGGACGAGACGGATTCCCCCTATCCGCTCGGTTCTGGGCCGGCGGCAATGACAACCGCTGGCGTGGTCCTCCCTTTGCTCTCGGCTCCCGGCAAGGAACAGGGTTCACAGCAAATAGGGAAGTGCATCGATTCAAGGCGACGTCCTTCTCAGCGCTCGCCAAGTCGCTGCACGCAGCACGGGAAAAGGGGCAGCCTTGTCATCCAGGCATCGGCAGCGTCACCACAAAGAAGGCGCCACGCCCGGCATGATTCTCGAC
>JAIVJE010000095.1 GCA_020200195.1 Acidobacteriota bacterium
GCTGGTCCGGCGGCTCGTCGAGTCTGCGGTAGAGCGGTGCCGCGCAATCGATCCGGGAAGGACCGTCGAGCGCGGACCGATCATTCGGTACGCGGCCACGCTCGTCGCGATTGCCGCCTGCGCCGTAGCGATCTTCGTGTTCGGTCCCGGTTACCTGCGCCATGCACTCTCAGCTTTGCTTGTCGTCTCGCGCAGCGTCGAGGCGGCGGTGCCTTACAGAATCGACGTCAAGCCGGGGAACGCGACGGTGCCGCGCGGCGCGGATCAGACGATTACCGCGAGCCTGCACGGCTTCGATGCGGATCAAGCGTCGCTGATGGTGCGGAAATCGGCGGACGCTCCGTTCGAACGGCTGCCGCTCGTGCGCGGCGACAGTCAGTACGAGGCGATGCTGTTCGATCTCGCCGGCCCGGTCGATTACTTCGTCGAGGCCGCCGGCGTCCGTTCAGGCACATTCACGCTCAAGGTCGTGGATCTGCCCTACGTCGAACGGCTCGAGCTCGAATTCCACTTCCCGGCGTATACGGGCCTCGAGCCTCGCAAGATAGAGAACGGGGGCGATATCGCCGTGCTGAAGGGCACCGAGGTACGCGTCCGCGTCGTTCCGACCATGCGGTCGACAGGCGGGCAGATACGTCTGCACGAGTCCGCGTCCGCAGCGCTCACGGCGGCCGACGATGGCTCGCTGTCCAGCCGGTTCGTGGCGGATCGGGACGGTTTCTATCGCGTCGAGCTCGACGCGCCGACTGGCGAGCGCGTGTCGGCGTCTCCCCAGTACACAATTGACGTCCTGACGGACCAGCCGCCCACCGTCTCGATCTCCAAGCCCGGACGCGACACCACGGCGTCACCGATCGAAGAAGTATTCGTCGAGGCCCGCGCCGAGGATGATTTCGGGGTTCGCGATCTGGAGCTCGTGTACTCCGTCAACGGCGCGCCCGAGAAGTCGATTCGCCTGCTCGACGGGAAGAAGCGGCAGCCCGAGGTCACGGCCGGCCACACGTTCTATCTCGAGGAGCTCAGCGTGCAGCCAGGGGACTTCGTCTCCTACTACGCGCGGGCGGCGGATAACGACGCGGTGCAGGGCGCCAAGCGCGCGTCCAGCGACATGTATTTCCTGCAGGTGCGCCCGCTCAAGAAGGACTTCACGCGCGCCCAGTCGCAGGCGGGCGGCGGTGGCGGAGGCGGCGGACGTGGTGAAGTTGGAGCGTTGTCCCAGCAGCGAGAGCTCGACGGTGATCGCATTGGGGCAGGCCCGTCTGCGCGAGCAGGTAGAGGGGCTGGTGACGCGCCTCAACAGTCGATTGGTGGAACAGGATCCTGCGTTCAAGAAGATCGCAGAACTGCTGCCTCAGGCGGTGACGGAAATGAAGGCGGCGGAAACCAAGCTGCGTGCCGCGAGCCCGAACGAGGCACTCACACCCGAGCAGAAAGCGCTGCGTATCCTTCAGCAGGCGGAAGAAGAGTACGAAGTGCAGATTCGAGTCGGTCGCGAGCAAGGCGGCGGTGGCGGAGGCGGTGGCAGCCAGACGGCCGACGATCTCGCCGACCTGTTCGAGCTGGAGCTCGATCGGATGGCGAACCAGTACGAGACGACACAGCGCGCCACCCAGCAGCAGGCGGATCAGAAGCTCGACGAGCTCATGGAAAAGCTGAAGGAGCTCGCGCGACGGCAGGAGCAGGAGGCGGAGCGGCAGCGGCGGCAACGTGCCGCCGGGCAGCAGCAATCGGGCGGCGGCGGCGGCGGAAGCCAACAGCGTGCGCTCGCCGATCAGGCAGAAGAAGCCGCGCGTCGCCTCGAACAGCTCTCGCGCGAAGAGAACCGGCCGGAGCTTGCGCAGTCCGCCCGGCAGCTTCGCGAGGCGGCCGATGCCATGCGCCGCGCCTCCGCGAATGGCGATCCGTCGTCCGGGGCACAGGCGTCCGCCGCGCTCGAGCGGCTGCGCGAGGCGGAACGACGGCTGCAGCAGTCGCAGTCGGGCCGCGCCGAGCGAGACGTCAAAGATGCGCAGCGTCAGGCGGACGAGATAGCCCGCGAGCAGTCGGAGATCGCCGAAGGCGTCACCGGCCTCCAGCCCGACTCTGAATCGCGGCAGGAACAGGTGCAGCAACTCGTGGGTCGCAAGGAAGCGCTCGAATCAAAGGTCGCTGAATTCGAGAAAAGGCTCGACCGGACCGCCGGCGAGATCGCGCGCCAGGAGCGCGATGCGTCGCGGAAACTGACGGAAGCCGCCGGCTCGATCCGCGACAATCGCATGCGCGACAAGATCCGGTACTCCAAGTCGATGATACGAGCCGGCGTTGCGCCGAGCGACGCCAACGTCTTCGAGCGCGAGATCGGCGCCAACATCGAAACGCTGCGGAGCAAGGTCAATGAAGCCGCCGCCGCCCTGGGTCGATCGAAGCCGGACACGATGACCGCAGCGCTCGACAAGGCGCGCGAGCTCGCACGAGGGATGGATTCGCTGGATCAGCGGATGCGCGAGCGCGCAGGCCGCGACGGGACCTCACAGAATCAACAGCGCCAGCAAGGACAGCAAGGACAGCGAGGCGAACAAGGGCAGGAAGGGCAGCGAGGGCAGCAGGGCGAGCAAGGGCAACAAGGGCAGGGCGGCCAGGGCGGCAGCAACGACGGCCAGCGCACCACAGATGGACGCGGCGGCGACGGCGATACGACCGGTCAGTTGCGCGAAGGCGGCGGTTTCGGCGACCGTCGTCCCGGCCAGCACTCACGTGACGATGTGCGCCAGTTCCGCGGCGAGATCCGCCAGTGGACCAATGAGGCGCAGCAGCTCCGCCGCTTGATCCAGGGCCAGAAGCTCGACCCCAGACAGCTCGACGAGGTACTCAAAGGACTGCGTGCCTTGGACGACGACCGCGTGTATCAGGATGTCAACGAGCTTGCGCGGCTGCAGTCGCAGGTGCTCGAAGGGCTCAAACGGTTCGAGTACAACCTGCGGCGTCGCGCCGATGGCAATCAGATCCTGCTCTCAGGCTCCGACGAGGTGCCGGAACAATTCCGGAAGCTCGTTGAGCAGTACTATCGATCCCTATCGAAGGCGCCCGAGAAGCGGCAGTGATCGGGCACACGGCGGAATCCTGACGATGCTGCCGTACGCCGTTGCGCTCGCCGTCCTGCTCGCCGTGGTTGTCGCGAGCGCGCAGGACTTCTACTTTCGCCGCGGCCGAGCACCGACGCCTCGCTTCGCGGCCGCCGACAGCTTCGACGGCTCGTTCAATTTCTGCCGGCTGATGTACGACAGCGTCCGCTTCTACACCAGCGGGCAGGGGTGGTGGACCGATTATCCCAACGCGGACAGAAACTTCTCGATCCGGCTCTCCGAGCTCACCAAAACCCGCGTCAGCCGTCAGCCAAACGGCGACCCCAATCATCTCGTCGTCCGGATCACGGATCCTGCGTTGTATCAGTGCCCATTCATCGTCATGGAGGATGCCGGGACCGTCTCGTTCAGCGATGTCGAGGTCAGGCGGTTGCGCGACTACCTGCTGAAGGGCGGCTTCCTCTGGGTCGACGACTTCTGGGGGACCGACGCCTGGAACGACTGGATCGCGGAGTTGTCCCGCGTGTTGCCGCCAGACCAATACCCCGTGCGCGACCTGACAACGGAGCACCCGCTCTTCCGCACGATGTTCGAGATAGGGGAGGTGCCACAAATCCCGTCGATTCAGTATTGGCGGCGGAGCGGCGGAGGGACGTCCGAATACGGCGATGACAGCGCCGAACCGCACATACGCGGCGTCAGCGACGCGGAGGGACGGCTGATGGTGCTCATCACCCACAACACCGATATCGCGGACGCATGGGAGCGCGAAGCCGAGGACCCGCGCTTCTTTTATAAGTTTTCTCCCGTCGGTTACGCCGTCGGCATCAACGTCGTCCTGTACGCGATGACGCACTGACTCGCACTGTGACCCCGGTGGTGTCCCGCTTCAGCCGGACTCGTAGTGGACCCCGGTAGTGTCCGGCTTCAGCCGGACTCATACGCAAACGCGATCAACTCCTCGCGCGAATGGATCGCCGATCCCACGAAGGGATACTCTTGTACCGACTCGACCAGTCCCGCTCGCACCGGGTTTTCAAGTGCATACTTGACCACGGATTTTGTCGCCTCGTCGTCGCGCAACACTCGCTCGTACCCATAGCGCTGCCAGAGCCGCTGTCCTGAAGCGCGTGCGAAGTGATATCCGGAAAACTGCTTCGCACGTGCGATGAATTGCTTCAGATTGGTAGATTCGCCTGTGGCCTCTGCGACCAGGTGCACGTGGTCGGGCATGAAACAGTACGCAGTTATTTGCATAGCCTGTTCATCTGCGGCACGCAGGAACTGCTCTTTGACCAATCGACAGCGCCGGAATCCACGAAGATCGACCGACGGCCGAACGTGCAGAATGTGAGGAAGTAACGCTGAAATCCGGCGTATGAGAAGCCGGCGAGATGACGCGGATACTCGGTGCGCATAGTCGCGGCAAAGGCAAGTTCTTGGCCACGGTCCGGCTGAAGCCGGACACCACGCGTGTGGGGGACACTGAGGGTCCGGCTGAAGCCGGACACTACAGAAGTTCATACCGGTAGCGTCCGGCTTCAGCCGGACTCGCATTGGACCCCGGTAGTGTCCGGCTTCAGCCGGACCGCTACCGGGTGAGGAGCTTCGCGACGCGCCCCGATTCACCCGCGCCCCAGGCGGCGCGCCCGTCTCGCGCGACACTGACGGTGTGAAAGCCGGCACCGGTCAACGGCTTCCAGTCCGCGCCGTCGTTGGCGGTAATCGGCGCCCGACGGGCCGACCGCGAGCACAGCCGGGCGCTGCGCATCGGGCAGGTACGCGACCACCGATCGAAATCCCGATAATCCCGTCCGCAACGTCCACGTGACGCCGCCGTCGGTCGTGACGGCGGCGTTGTCGATTTCAGCCTCTTTGCGGTAGTCGCCCCCGACGACGATTCCGTGGGAAGCATCGCGGAACGCAATCGAAAAGATCCCGGCAGACGGTCCGGCAGGCAAAGGGGTAATGGCGGCGGCCCAGGTTTGCGCACCGTCAGTCGAGCGCAGCACACGGGAGCTCGCGGCCGCGCCTGTACCGATCCAGACGTGGCTCGTTCCGTAAACGGCGACATTCGTCCCGCTCGCCGCGAACGCACCCTCGTTGGGCAGCGCCGGAGGCAGCGCGCTCGTCGGCACACGCGTCCAGGTCTGTCCGCCGTCACGCGTGACGATGACGACGAATACCCCGTCTACGGAATCGCTGACCGCGATGCCGCTGCGGGCGTCCCAGAACGCCATCGCGTCGAAGAAGGCTTTCGGTTCGAGGTTGGTGAACTGCGCCTGCCACGTGCTGCCGCCGTCCACGGTCTTGTAGATGCGGGACGCATCGCCGGGACCGATGCTCAGTACATAGGCAACGCGCTCGTCTATCGCGTCGATGTCGCGGAAATCCAGCTGTTCGGAGCCCGGAATAGACAACTTCTGCCACGTGCTGCCGCCGTCCGTAGTGCGGATGACGGTGCCGTTGGAGCCGCTCGCCCACGCGACGCGGTCGGTGACGGCGCTCACGCCGCGAAGCCGTGCGGTGACGCCGCTCGTTTGCGGGGTCCACCGCGGCAGTGGTACGTTCTGCGCGGCCGCCACGCACAGCGCGATGACAGGAAGAATCCGCGTCGTCAATCTACTCTTGGGCCCTCGCAGCTTCGACCGCCGACTCGCCTTTCTCCCCCAGTCCTGAGACCAGCATCGTCACTGCGGTGTAGAGGACGACGGCGATGACGAGCCACCGCACGGCATAGAGCGGGAGCGACTTGACGATGTAGACCGCGACCAGCACGCCCGGGATGCCGCCGATCGCGAGACCGAGGGCGGAGCGAAGGCTATAGCTCCGCTCGCGGATGAAGCGCAGGCTGCCGACGGGCATCAGGAACGCGCACGATCCCATCATGATCGGGAAGGCAGTGCGCTCGCTCATGCCGAGCAGGCTCACGAGAATCATGCACGGTGCGTAGAGGCCGATGCCCAGCGTCATCAGCGCGCCCAGCACGAAGTTGCCGCCGACGGCGATGGCCAGCTTCACGCCGCGAACGCCGATCTCCGCGCTACCCGGCGGGAACAGATCGAGCTGGCGCATGAGCATGAATACCGCAGCGGCGAGCAGCGCCATACCCATGCCTATCTGGACCCTCCGCCGCGACCACCGTGCGACGACACCGGCGCCGAGCCATGCGCCGAGGACGGCAGCGGCGATCATCGAGATCAGCGTCAGGACGTCGACCGGGATCACCGACGTGAAGAAAAACGCCTGCGCGATGGTCGGCAGCGTATGCCCTGCGTTGAGCGTGCCAGGAAT
>JAIVJE010000096.1 GCA_020200195.1 Acidobacteriota bacterium
CGCTGTTGATCGTGTCGGGGTTGATGATTCGAACGTTCATCGCGATGCGTCAGGTCGACCCAGGTTTCACGCGACCCGAGGAGGTGCAGACGTTCGTTCTCGCGATACCGGGAAGCTTGATCAGCGACCCACAACAGGCGGTGCGCACGTTCGAGGGCGTTGTCGAACAACTGGCGCGCGTGCCCGGCGTCACCTCCGTTGGTCTCTCGTCTTCCATCACGATGGATGGAGAAGACAACGGCAACTACGTCGCGATTGAGGAATTCCCCGACCCGGAAGGGACGATGGTCAAGCTCCGGCGGTTCAAGAGCATCGGGCCCCGGTATTTCGAGACGATGGGCAATCGGCTGGTGGCAGGGCGCTCGACACATGGAACGACATCTACCAGCAGCGGCCCGTCGTCATCATTTCCGAGCCACTCGCGCGGGAGTACTGGGGAGAGCCGGCGAAGGCGATCGGCAAGCGCGTCCGCGGCAGTTCGTCGCGATTTCCGTGGCGCGAGATCATCGGCGTGTCCGGTTACGAGCTCGACGATGGACTGACGCAGCCGCCGACACCGATCGTCTACTGGCCGATGCTGAATGAGAGCTATCGGTGGCGCACGATGGCGTACGCGGTGCGGTCAACGCGCGTCGGCGCACCAGGCTTTGTTCGCGAGCTCGAGCAAGCGGTCTGGTCGGTCAATCCGAATCTGCCGCTCGCGACCGTGCAGACACTCGAGGAAATCCAAGTGAGCTCGATGACGCAGGCGTCTTTCGCTCTGGTGATGCTGGGCATCGCCGCGAGCGTCGCGCTGCTCATCGGCATGGTCGGCATCTACGGCGTGGTTGCCTACGCGGCGGCGCAGCGAACGCGCGAGATCGGCGTCCGGATGGCACTCGGCGCCCAAATCGGGGATGTGCGGAAAATGTTTCTCCAGCATGGGCTGTGGTTGACGACCATCGGCATTGCGATCGGTATCGGCATCGCGCTCATGCTCACGCGCGTGATGTCGGCGTTCCTGTTCGGCGTGGGCCCGATGGATCCGATCACATATGCCGCGGTGTCCGCCGTACTCGCTGGAATGACGCTCGTGGCCACCTATCTCCCCGCGCATCGCGCCTCGCATGTCGATCCTGTCGTGGCCCTGCGGGCGGAGGCGTAGTCGGATCTTTCCGATTGGCAGCTTGAACACGGAAGCAGTACCGCAGCAAACGCCTGACGCCCGTCACTACTGGCTCCTCCGGTATCGCCTGGACCAGGCGCAACGATCAGGCGCTTCGCTCGTCCTGCCGACGGCCGATCAGGCGCGGTGCGATCAGCCCAGCGCACCCAGCACGGCGCCACGCCAGCGGGAACATCCGGCCTTCCCGTTGCGCGGATTGTTCGCGACGCGAGCTCGCCTGCGTTGGCACGGTGAGCTTCGCCTGGATCGAATGCGAGGGTTGGCTTGCCAACCGTAGCTCGCTCGCAGACAAGACAGGCCCGCCTTCGCCAAGGCTACGGCGGGCATCCTTCGCCTGCATTCATGAGCGAAGGATGGTGGACCAGATTTGTGCGAGTTCGAACCCACTGATCAGCTGGATGAAGCTCGTGGATGCGCTCCGGAACGTCGCACGACGCATGCGGATCGACGTCGAAGCTCGCTCGAACAACTCTCGATGAGTGCTCCTCTACTACCTCTCCGATCGGCCAATTATCGCATCTTCGCCGGCGTGAACTCACTCCAGTGGCGGCCGCGATGGCTTGAACTGCCACAGGATCGATCGCATGAAGAGCGCCTGCATGACTATGCGGCCGTCACGCGTCCATCCCGGCGTGTTCATGTCGATATTGAAGCCGGGTAGTACCACTTCGACGCTTCCGGTCCGGGGATTGATGACGGCCGCGGGCCAGAACCATGAATCTGCGGAAACGACGCGATGGATGATGCGGCCATCGGGCGCGACAGCGTTGGGGGCAAGATTGTCCCCGTCCGAGAGCCGCACGCTGCTCTTCAACACGATAGGCTCCTCGATCCCTCCGTCAACGGGAACGCGCACGAGTCGGCCGCCTTTGGCATCGGTGAACGCCACGACCAGGTATCGTCCATCGGGAGTGAACGCCACGCCATCGCCCGCGCGAACTCGCTCGGGCGCGCCATCGGACGTCGCCGAGACCTTCCAGATCGCGCCGGAAGAGGCGTAGGAGATCGTCGTGCCGTCCGGAGACCCGGCAAGCTGAAAGATCGTACCGGCACGCACACGCGGCAGTTTCCGGATGATGCGTCCGTCGGCCGCCGACGCCAGGGTGAGCACACGATTCGGGAAACTACCGCTGAAGAATGCCACGGCGTCATCGCCGATCATCGACATCGGCCACGTCGTTTCTTCCTGAGTGTCGAGGAAGGGCGATGGATCTTTCCCTTTCGCCAGCACGAGGATCCGATCCCGACCCGCCACTTTCGCCGAGATCAGCACCCGACCGTCCGGCAGCGGAACAACCGGAGCGTAATCGTTGACGGCAGGCACCGGCGTGCGTTCCAACGAGCCGGACACTGGTGAGTAGGAGAAAATCTCGGTCGATTGCTCGACCTGATCGATGTACACGGTGCCGTCGCTCGAGATGTCGAGGCCTAAAGGGCGTCCGGTGACCGTCATCAGCTGCTGAACTTCTGCAGATCCGTCGCGGGGAATGCCGACAATGGCGTGGAGATTGCCCGCGGGAACGTCGAGGAGCACCCAGTTGTTGCCGGCAGTGGCGAGCGGGAACGTCCAGTAGCTGCTTGGGTCGATTTCCAATGTAGGAGCCAGCCGGCGGATTCGGCCGGACTGCAAGTCCAGCGACAATACATGGTCCTTCTCGTCGCTGTGCAGCGGTGCCCCGAGGAATACCGCCTCGCGACCGTCCGGAAAGACGGTCAGGGCGGGCTGATATCCCCACATCCCCAGCCGGGCAGGAAGCGGGTCCAGTCGTCCCGTATCGGGCCAGAAACGATGAAGCTGCCGGCCGGCTGTCCCGAGAGGCCGCACCACAAGAAGGCTGCCGTCAGGTAGTATGTGGGGGCTCCCCGCAGCGTCAAGCACGAGCCGTTCCTCGCCGCCGACCACAGGAATGCTGAAGATACCCGTCACGAAAGCACGGTCGTAGTACACCTTCGTCCCGTCGGCGGACCAGCTCAGATCGACCACCATTCCGCGGCTGCGGTCGCGCGTCAGGACGGCCCAGTGACCCGTCTGCGGCTTCATCACCGCCACCTGCGTGAGGCCGTCGACGAACACCTGAAACGCCAACGTCTGACCGTCGGGAGAGACGCGCGGCACGATTCCAACAGGTGGCCCGCTCAGCCGCTCCCCGTGCCACTCCAGCGGCTTCGATTGCCGGGCTGCGCGCCACTGCTCGCCCGCCGCAAACGCGCCGGCCGCCACCGCGAGCGCCAACAGCGCGACGAGCGTTCGCCGGCGCCACGACCGGGACGTTGACGACGTGGCATCGGCGCCGGGGTCGTCGAACGGAGCCTCGAGATCGAGGAGGATGTCGCCCATGTCGCGCGCGCGGCGCTTCGGATCCTTTGCGAGGCAGCGCCGCAGCACTATTCGGACTGCGTCCGGCGTCGCCGCCGGCAAGCGCGCCCAGTTCGGTTCTCGGTCCAGGATCGCCGCGATGGTGTCTGAGACCGTCTGGCCCTGAAACGGGCGCTCGCCGGCGAGCATCTCGAACAGCACGCACCCGAACGCCCACACATCGGTGCGGCGATCCACGTGCAGGCCGCGAGCCTGCTCGGGACTCATGTACGAGGGCGTCCCGACGAGGAGTTCGCGTGTCATCGTCGCGGACAAGGAATCCACCGTGAAGGATTTCGCGAGACCGAAGTCGAGCACCTTCACCACGTCTGCGTTGGTGGTCGCGATATTGGCCGGTTTCAGGTCACGATGGATGATGCCGCGCTCGTGCGCCGCGTCCAGCGCGTCGGCGATCTCGCGCGCGATGGAGAGCGCCTCGTCGATCGGGAGCCGTCGGCGCGAGAGGATCTGCGCGAGATCTTCTCCGTCCACGAATTCCATCGCCAGGGCGCGCCCATCGAAGCTGTAGATCTGCGCGATGTGTGGATGATTCAGCGTGGCGAGCGTTTTCGCTTCGCGCTCGAACCGCACCACCCGGTCCCGGTCCTCGGTGAATGCGGCCGGCAGAATCTTCAATGCGACGTCGCGATCGAGCGTGGTATCGCGGGCGCGATACACCTCGCCCATCCCGCCGGCGCCGAGCGGGGCTAGGACTTCGTACTGACCGAATCGGGTGCCGACGGCCAGTGACATCGCGCGCAGATTATACTGGCCCGTGCCCTCGTCCGATCCGAGCCGCATCCTCCTCGGCGTGGCCCTGCTGACCGGTTGCTCCTGGACCAAGCTGTCGCTCACGCGCATGTTCTCGCTCACGATGTAACGTTGATTGAACGCGTGCTGGCCGGCAGTTCGAAAACGGCACGACGGTACAGCCTCTGCGTCGACGAAGACGGGCCGGTGCGAAGCGGCGGCTTTGCCGGCGGTAGCTGTGGCGATCCTGACGTCCACCTCCGCGGCTCGGACCTAGCGCTGAAGCCGCTACGGTGGACATCCTGCGCGTGATGATTTAGCTCGCTTGGCTTGCCATCCGAAGGTCGCCCAAAGGGCGAGTGAGGATGGTGGACCAGATTTTCACCAGTTGGAACCGTATGGCTGACTGGCTGCTACGATCGACAGCCTCGGCCCTGGCGAAGTAGGATCGGGCAGGTCGATTCCTCCTCGAGCTGACCTTCGCAATGGCTCGACGCGTATGATCAGATCGCAGACGTCGGAGTCGCGGAGCCGATCTGATGACCCCGCACGATAGGCTGACATGAAACTCGACCGATTGCAGCGGCTGACGGGATGGGTGACGAGCGCACTCGAGCAGTCGCCTGCCACGCCGGAGACGTGGCTACAGACGGTCTGCACGGACGACGCTGCGCTTGCGGAGGCGCAAACGCTCACGCGCGCTGCGGCGTATGTAGGAACCCTGATCGAGCAGTTCGGCGACCGCGAGGCGACCTTTGAGGAAACGCGTGCAGTCGACTGGAACTTCCCGACCGATCGAACGACGTTTGCTCGGCGGATTCTGGGCCACCACCTCCCTCATTTCATTCGGTCGGGCGGACCATCCCGGCCTCGGGCTCATACGTCGGACGCTTCGCCTCCGACAGCTAGTGCGATCCCGGTCTGGTCCACCAACCTCCGCACTGCGACGTCAAGCCAGAGAATGTCATCACTGATGCGCCACGATCAGCCAAGCTCCTCGACTTCGGGATTGCCAGACATCTTCTTTCGCCCACCACGCGGGGCAGAACGGGCTCGGCAACCGCCGTCCTTGCATCGGGCGACCGCCTCGCGGGCACGATCGGGTACATGGCTCCCGAGCAGCTCCGGGGAGAATCGCTGGACGCGCGCACCGATGTCTTTCAATTCGGTGCCGTGCTCTACGAAATGCTGGCCGGTCAATGCGCGTTCGCAGGCGATTCGCCACTGGAGCGCCTAGCTGCCGTTTTAAATCAGGATCCTGAATTCGATCTGTTGGAGCGTCGGCAAATCCCCGCCGATCTGCGCAAGGTCGTGGCGTGTGCGCTGGCCCGCGATCGCAGCAACCGCTATGTCAGTGCCGCCGCGTTCCTGCGCGATCTCGAGGACGTCGTACGGGGCACTGTTGTCACGGGGCTGCCGACCATCATTGCCATCAAAGATTTCGACAACGCGACGGGCGATCCGGAACTGGACTGGATTGGCAGCGGCACGGCAGAAAGGTTGAGCGCCGAGCTCGCGAGACATCCACGAGTGACGGTCATACCGCGCGAAAAGGTGGGTCGCGCCGCGCAGCTGCTGGATCCTCACGCTGGCGGCGGCGCAACCGATCTCGCACTTGGCCAGCAGGTCGGTTGCGCTTGGGTCGTCTCGGGAGCATTCGAAGTTTTAGGTGCGGCGTTGACCGTGACGATGCGCCTCGCCGAAGTCGCGACTGGGCGTGTGGGATCGAACGAGCGCGTCGACGGGACCGTAAAGGAGGTCTGTGCGATGCAAGGGAAGCTGGCGACAGCGGCCGCCATGGCGCTCGATCTCACGCCGCTTGCGACAGGCACCGGACACTCCTATTCCCTCGAGGCACACGAATCGTTTGCCCGCGCGCGCCTGCTCCTGGACCGCTTGAGTAAAGCTTCTGTGGAACAGGCGATTGAACACCTCGAGCGGGCGGTAACCATCGACCCTCACTACGTCCCTGCTCTCGCTGGACTTGCGTGGGCGTACGGATTTCGATCGATCGTGACAACCGATCCAGCCGACCTGGACAGCGCCTATCGCTTCGCCGAGCGCGCCATTGCGCTCGACCCGGGGAATTCTGAAGCCCATATGTGGAGGGGGTATGTGCTGCTGCGGAGGCACGAGTACGACGAGGCGGCGCGGGCCTCTCACCGTGCCAGCGAACTCGCCCCGACGAATGCCACCTCCCCGTATTTCGCCGGTTCTGCGCTAATGTTTGGCGGCCGATCCAGCGACGCACTTCCCTTCCTCCAACGGTCCATGGATCTGGACGGCAAAGTGGGGATGGGGTGGTTGGCGCTCGGCTCGGCTCACCTTTCGGTGCAGCAGCTGCCGGAAGCCCTCTACAGCTTTACTCGCGCGCGGGATTTAGAAGGAGCGCCGGTGCGGTTTCCAACCGCCGGCGCCGCCGCGTACATCGCTGAAGTCCTCAGGCGGCAAGGACGGTTCGATGACGCCCGCGACCGTTCATTGGAGGGATTGGAATCGGCCGAACGATCTGACCACGCGTACCGGGATTTCTTCCGGGCTCATGCGCTGGTCGTCCTGGGGCGAACGGCACTCGATCAGAACGACCTCCCGGCTGCGCGGGCCGCATTCCGACAGGTGCTGGCCCAGGCCCAGGGGCGCCCTCGCACCCGCTCCTGTGGACAGCTGGTCGTCCAGGCATTGGCTGGAATCGTGCGATCCGACTACCAACCGGAGTTGATCGCGGAAGGACTCCGACTGTTCGACGCGCAGGAGATATACAACTTCGAACCGTTCTTCGGGGCGTTGGATGAGCAAACCCTCTTCGAGCTCGCGGCCTCCGCGCACGCGATGGATCGACGGGACGATGCGCGGATGATCGTCGCGCGCGCCCGTGCCGTGGGATCGCTGCGCGTTCTGCCGCCGGATTGACGGCGCGCGCTGTTTCGTGTGCGGCATTCGTGCACGAGGCGTTGTTCCGTGAAGCGGGCGCGTGTATGAGATCTCCGCATGAAAGGTCGCGATTATCGCGGCGATTCCAACCTTGTTGGGCGTCTCAGGACGATGAACATCCATCAACGGCGCGAGGGCTGAGAACATGCGATAGTCGACATTGCGCGCCAAGACTCGAACGGACCGAATCGGGTGGGCGGTTGCCCACGTCAATTTCAGCAGCAGCATCGTTTCATCCGGCATGCCTCTGGCGCGGCATGGCCTGATCGTCGTGTTGATCGACTCGACGACGCCAACGCGGACCGGATGATCGCCATACGCCGCGATACCTCGATGTGCTTGAAGAGGAAGTCGCTGAGTCGTTGCGTTGCGGCCAGGCGTTGCCAGCGGAGCGCCGTGATCCAACGAGCAGAAAATTCAAACACGCCTGGACACGTGTCATGTAGGTTTAGAGCCGATCGAGTTGCTCGCGCAACACATATGCTTTGAA
>JAIVJE010000097.1 GCA_020200195.1 Acidobacteriota bacterium
CGTCGAAGGCAGTGAATATCCAGAGCTGCGAGACGCTCTGGAAAAGCTGCGGCTCAACGACGCGTCATTTTTTTTCGAGCCCGAGACGTCGGCGGCTCTGGGGTTCGGGTTCCGCTGCGGCTTCCTCGGTCTTTTGCACATGGAGATCGTTCAGGAACGGCTCGAACGCGAGTTCGGGATGGACCTCGTGACGACCGCGCCGGGCGTGTTGTACCGCGTGCTGACGACCGATGGCGTGATGCAGGAGATCGACAGCCCCTCCAAGCTGCCCGAGACGAGCCGGATCGAGAAGATTGAAGAGCCGGTCATCACGGCGATGATGCTGACCCCGTCCGAGCACGTGGGAGCGATTCTGCAGTTGTGCCAGGAAAAGCGGGGCGTCCAGAAATCGATCGAGTACCTGGCGTCGGATCGCGTACTCGTCACCTACGAGTTACCGTTCAACGAAGTCGTACTGGATTTTTATGACCGGCTGAAAACGCTTTCCAGAGGGTACGCGTCGCTCACCGTCTTGATGCCGGCGAAGATGAACCCCACTTCCCCCACACCGAGCTCCGTGCCGACGACCGGCTTCGGGGAGAACACTCCAACCTGATCGACCTCGTATTCCTGTCCCTTGGCCATCAGCCGGATCTTCATGCCAGGCCGGATGACGCCGTCGATGACCCGCGTCAGGATGATGACCCCGCGGTAGGCGTCGTACCAGGAATCGAAGATCAGCGCCTTGAGCGGCGCGTCTGGATTGCCGTCCGGCGCGGGCAGCCTGTGCACGATCGCCTCGAGGATGTCGTGCACGCCGGTCCCCTCCTTGGCGCTCGCGAGAATGGCGTGGCTGGCATCGAGACCTACGATGTCCTGGATCTGACGCTTGGCTTCGTCGGGCTGCGCGCTTGGCAGGTCGATCTTGTTGATGACGGGGATGATCTCGAGATTGTTCTCGACCGCTAGGTACGCATTGGCGAGCGTCTGCGCCTCGACCCCCTGCGAGGCGTCGACGAGCAGCAGCGCACCCTCGCACGCGGCCAGTGAACGGGTCACCTCGTAAGAAAAATCGACGTGCCCCGGCGTGTCGATCAGGTTCAGCACGTACTCCTGTCCGTCGTCGGCGTTGTAGCTGAGACGGACCGCGTGCGCCTTAATCGTAATGCCACGCTCGCGCTCGAGATCCATGCTGTCGAGGACCTGCGCCTCCATCTCGCGGGGCTGTAGTGCCCCCGTCATCTCGAGGAAGCGGTCCGCGAGTGTAGACTTGCCGTGGTCGATGTGCGCGATGACCGAGAAGTTGCGGATAAAGCGATGGTCCACTATCGCTGTTCCACCGGAAGCACCATCTGCGGGTAGGGCGGACCGATGTAATCGGTGCGAGGCCGGATCAGCCGATTGTTCGAGTACTGTTCCAGGCAGTGCGCGGTCCATCCCGCGATCCGGCTCACCGCGAAGATCGGCGTGAACAGGTCGATGGGAATGCCCAGCGTGTAATACGTCGACGCCGAGTAGAAATCCACGTTCGCATTCAGCTTCTTTTCTCCCTTGACCAGGGTTTCGATGCGCTGCGACATCGCGTACCACCGTGTGTTGCCGACCCGCTCGCCCAGCTCTTTCGACATCCGCCGGAGGTGCGTCGCCCGCGGATCTTCCGTCCGGTACACCCGATGGCCGAACCCGGGGATCTTGATCTTCTTCGCGAGCCTGGCTCGAATGGCATCGTCGATCCGGTCCGGCGTTGAGTCCTCGCCGATCTCGATCAACAGCCTCATGACGTCGGCGTTGGCGCCGCCGTGGAGCGGCCCCTTCAACGTGCCGATCGCCGCCACGATGGCAGAGTGCATATCCGTCAGCGTGGCCGCCGCGACGCGGGCGGCGAATGTCGAGGCGTTCAGTTCATGATCTGCGTGCAGGACCAGCGCAACGTCGAACGCGCGCGTCGAGAGGGCATCGGGCCGATTGCCGGTCAGCATGTAGAGGAAATTCGCCGCGTGGCCGAGTGCCGGATCGGGCTGGATCGGACCTCCCCCGGCCTGCAGCCGTCCGTACGTCGCCACCAGGCTCGCGAGTTGGGCCGTCAGCCGCACCGCCTTTCGATCGTTCGCCTGGGGAGAGTTGTCGCTGGCGTCGGGGTCGTAGTGGCCGAGTGCCGATGTGAGCGTTCGCAGCGTGTCCATCCCGTCTGACGCTGGCAACTGTTTCATCAACCGGAGGATCGGCTCGCCGAGCGGACGCGCGGCGGCCAGTTGTGACTGCAGATCGCCGAGCTCACCGCGGTTCGGCAGGCGGCCGTGCCAGAGGAGGTAACAGACGTCTTCGAACGACGCCGCGCGCACCAGGTCGTGAATATCGTGCCCGTGATACGCCAGAATGCCGCGGTCGCCGTCGAGATAACAGATCGCCGAGGATGCCGCGACGACGTCTTCCAACCCCGCTTTCGCCTTCGCGTCGGTCGTCATAAGAGCAATGATACCAACAGTCGCGGGGACGCGCGGGGACGCTCAGATCGTCGCGACGCGACGCACCGCCGCGCCAGTGGGCTTGTAAATCAGCCCGACGACCATGCCATACACCGCAAACTCGACGATGAAATCGATCAACCATGCCGCCAGCAGCCGGGTAGAGGCGGGCCATACCATGTATTCCCAGATCGCGCCGAAGGTGCTCAACATGATGCCCACGAGGACACCGAACCGCAGACCTTCCTGCAGGCCGTTTCCCCCTTCGTAGCCTTTGGCGTACGCATACGAGAACGCGAGGAACCCAATCAGCGAAAAGCCGTACGCCACCGGCATGATGGCTGACGCCTGCGCCTGGGGCCGCAACATCGGCATGTGCTGCAGGTAGACCTCTTCAAGGAGCACCGCGTGGACGAGGAAGCCGAACCCGAAAGAGAGGATCCAGACGGCGACTGCCCCGAGCGCGACGCGCGGAAAATTCATGAACCGCTCCTTTGGTGGGAATCGGAGCGGACTATATCAAAGCGAGAGTCGATGGTGTGGTCCCGCTATTTCGCGACTTCAGGCGATTTCAGCATCACGTTCTCGCCGGTGTACTGCTGCAGGATGGAGAGCAGCCCGGTGTACAGGAACCCCACCTGAAAGAGCATCAGGAATGGAAGCGTTCCGTAGATCTGGTTGGCCAGGGCGTAGAACACCGTCCCGGTGAAGTAGAGGCCGAGCGCGAGCTCGATCAACGGCTGGACGCCCACCGACTGGTGATACTTCTTCCCCACCCACTCGTCGCTGTCGTGTTCGATGCCATACTTGGGCGTCCTGGCGAATTCGCTCTGGTTGCCGAAGATCGCCTCGAGGACCGCACGCGTGTTGTTCACGCACAGACCGATTCCGATCGACATCAGGAACGGCAGGTACTTCAGACGCTGGCGCCAGTCGGCGTATAGCTCCCGCTGCGACACGATGTAGAAGTTGCCGACCGACAGCGTAGCCGCGAAGAACAGCGGCACATCGATCAGCAGCATCTCCGTCCACCCCATGTTGTAGCGCACCCACATGGCCGGAAACATCAGCACGGACAGCAGCGACATCATCAGGTAGTTGAAGTTCGCGGAGAGATGAAAAAAGGCCTCGGCCTTCACCGCCAGGGGCTGTTTCGAGCGGAGGATCCGCGGCAGCAGCTTGATACACGTCTGGATGGACCCTTTCGCCCAGCGATGCTGCTGCGACTTGAACGAGTTCATTTCGACCGGCACTTCCGCCGGCGCGACGACGTCCGACAGGAAAATGAACCGCCAGCCCTCGAGCTGCGCGCGGTAGCTGAGATCCAGATCCTCGGTGAGGGTGTCGTGCTGCCAGCCACCGGCGGAGCCAATCGCTTCGCGACGCCACACCCCCGCCGTGCCGTTGAAATTGAAGAAGCATCCCGCGCGATTCCGACCGCCGTGCTCCAGCACGAAGTGCGCGTCGAGCAGCATGGACTGGATCTTCGTGAGCAGCGAGTAATCCTGGTTGATGTGGCCCCAGCGCGCCTGGACCATCCCGACCTTCGGGTCGGTCTGGAAGTACGGCAACGTCCGCTGCAGGAAGTCCGCCCCCGGGACGAAATCGGCGTCAAAAATCGCGACGAATTCGCCAGACGCTGCCTTGAGCCCGGCGTCGAGTGCTCCGGCCTTGTAGCCGCGGCGATCGACGCGATGGATGTAGCTGATATTGAAACCACGCGCGGCATGCCGGCGCACGGCCAGCTCGGCAATGCTGGTCGTCTCGTCCGTCGAGTCGTCCAGCACCTGGATTTCGAGCAGCTCCTGCGGGTAGTCGAGGTCACACACCGAGGCGATCAGGCGGTCGGCGACGTACATCTCGTTGTAGATCGGAAGCTGGACCGTCACCCGCGGCAGCACCGTCAGTGGAGGCAACGGCGCCGGGGCCCGGCCCTTGTTTTTCATGTAAAGATAAACAAGGTAATACCGATGCCAGCCGTAAATGGCCAGGATGCTCAGCACGAAGAAGTACAGGACGAGGACGAACGTTTCAGGCAGCGACATAGTATGAATCAGTCACGCGGCACAATCGGTCATTGTATCGACCGCCTGTACGGGAAGTCAACGAGCGGTAATCACGTGGCGCGATGAACCGCCAGCAGCTCCGCGAGCTTCTGGACGAAGTCCAAACCGGAACTACCACGCCCGAGGTGGCCCAGAGCCGCATCCTTCAAGTTTTGCGCCAAGCGCCGTTCGAAGACCTGGGCTTCGCCCGCGTAGACCTTCACCGCGCGGTCCGGCAGGGTTTCCCCGAGGTCATTTTCGCCCCTGGCAAGAGTCCAACTCAGGTTGCCGCAATCGCTTCCCGCATTGTCAGCGCCGGCCAGAGCCTGCTGGTCACGCGCGCGACTGCCGAAACCTTCGCTGCGGTTGCCGAGGTGCTGCCGGCGGCCGTCTTCCACGACGTGGCCAGAATCGTGACGCTCAAAGTCGGGGATCCACCCCCGGGCCGGGGTCCCGTGGTGGTGAGCGCCGCGGGGACCGCCGACCTGCCGGTCGCCGAGGAGGCGGCTGTCTCGGCCGAGATGATGGGCAATACGGTGGAGCGGCTGTTTGACGTCGGTGTCGCCGGGCTTCATCGGCTGTTGTCCGAACACGACCGTCTCATCCGAGCACGAGTCGTAATCGTCGTCGCCGGCATGGAAGGTGCTCTTCCCAGCGTCGTCGGCGGGCTGGTCGACGTTCCGGTGATAGCCGTACCGACCAGCGTCGGGTGCGAGCGGCGTGGCGGTGGTCAACATCGACAACGGGTTCGGCGCGGCCGCCATGGCGAGCGCCATCAATCATCTCCCATAAGTAATTCCGCGGTTGTCGCGGTCCATCCGACTGGACTATAGTTGAGGATTGTCCTGACGGGCATCCCTCCGTCTCACGCTCCATGAATACAGGCGCCCTCCGGGCCCTCGAGTTCGATCGCATCGTGGAAGCCGTCCGCCGCTTCGCGCAGACGCCGCAGGGCGCCGTCCGTCTGGCCGCGCTGCAGCCAAGCGTCGGCGTGCAGGCGGTCGCCGCCCTGCTCGACGCTACGAGTGAGACTGTGCGTTTCCTCGCCGAAAACCAGGTCGGACTCCAGGCTCCAGCCGAACTCGAGACGATTCTGACCGGTCTCGGCGTCGAGGGGCGTGCGCTCGAACCGCTCCATCTCACGGCGCTCGCCGTCTTTGTCGCGTCGGTCGAGGCGACATGCGCCGCGGTGCGCCGCGGCCGCGCGACCTTTCCGATCCTGCGCGCCATTGCCGATACCACTGCGTCGTTCGACGACGAAATCGCCGATATCCGCCGCAAGATCGAGCCGTCCGGCGAGGTCGTGGACGATGCGAGCCCCGAGCTGCGGAGCGTGCGCGAGCGTCTGAGGAAACAGCGGACCCGGCTTCGCGGCACACTCGAGTCGTACCTGCGCGGCAAGGACACGGCGAAATATCTGCAGCAGCAGATCGTCACCGACCGGAACGGCCGCTACGTGCTCACCGTACGATCGGAGCATCGTTCGGCGATCCCGGGCATCGTGCACGGCAGCTCCGGAAGCGGGGCCAGCCTGTTCCTCGAACCACTGAGCACCGTCGAAATCAACAACGACATCGTCGCGCTCGAACAGCAGGAGGCAGAGGAAATCCGCCGGATTCTCGTAGCACTCTCGGATGCCTTCCGGCGGCGCGCCGAGGACCTGCAGCGGACCGTGGAGGCCGCTACCGACCTCGACGTGCTGCAGGCGCGGGCGCGGTTCAGCATCATGATCGACGGGACGAGCCCGGCGATCGCAACAGACGGACGGCTGGAGTTGCGCGGCGCGAGGCACCCGTTGCTCATCCCGGCCGTGCGGCGGCACCTGGGGACCGTGACCGGCGCTGCGGATGCCGATGTCGAGAAAGTCGCGGCGGCGGCGGCGCAGGATCGTGCGCCGGTGCCGGTGGACGTGCTGATCATCCCGCCGGTTCAAGTGCTGGTCATTACGGGCCCGAACACCGGCGGCAAGACGGTGGCGCTCAAGACCGCCGGACTGCTGGGATTGATGGCACAGGCAGGCCTGCTCATTCCGGTTGCCGGCGGATCCCAAATCACGGTATTCCAGTCCGTGTTTGCCGCCATCGGCGACGAGCAATCAATCTCGGCGAGCCTCAGCACGTTCTCGGGACACATCGCGAACGTGGTCCTGATGGAGCGTTCGCTCGAACTCCCGGCGCTGGTGCTGCTCGACGAAGCGGGTGCGGGCACCGATCCGGTCGAGGGCGGCGCGCTCGCGATGGCGATCATCGAGCATTTCCGCGTCCGCGGCGCGACCGTCGTGGCGACGACACACTACGATGCGCTGAAGTCGTACGCGTCCACGACCGAGGGGGTGACGCCGGCGGGGTTTGGATTCGATCCACAGACATTCGCGCCCACGTACAGGCTCAACTACGGGTCGCCCGGCAGCAGCCTCGCTCTCGAGATTGCGACGAGGCTGGGCATGCCGGCGTCCATCATCGAACAGGCGCGGGCACATCGCAGCGAGCGGGAGACGCAACTGGCGGACCATCTCGCGAAGATCGAGCGCGACATGCAGGCGCTGGAACACGAACACCGCCTGGCCGCCCGCGAGCGGCAAACTCTGGCTGAAACCGGCGCCAAGCTGCAGGCGCGTGAGCACGATCTCCGCCACCGCGAGGACACCTTCCGCAGAAAGCTCGACGAGCGCATCGAAGAACGGCTGCGTGAGGCTCGGCGGGAGATCGACGCGGTCGTCGCGAAGCTGAAAATCAAAGCGGACTCCATGGCGATCGACGCCGAGCGTCGCGCGGCGCGGCTGGTGCCGACGGGTGAGAGCGGCGGCGCGCGCGCGGACGCACGGGCCGCCCTCGACGCGATCGGCGAGCGGCTGCGCAAGACCGCGGGCGATCCCCAGGCCGGTCCTGAAACCTCCGCCAAGCCTCCGGCGGTGGGCGACCGGGTCCTGGTTGGCGGTCTGGGGCTCGAGGGCGTGGTGCGGGCCTTACACGATCGCGAAGCGGAGGTGGACGTCCGCGGAAAACGGCTGCGCGCCAAGGTCGGAGAGCTACGCGTGTTGACATCAGCCGCATCCGTCAGCGCACAGCCGGCGCGCGTTCAAGTCAACGTCGAGCTGCAGCCTCGATCCGGCCAGGTCTCCGAGTTGAATCTGATCGGCTGTCATGTCGACGAGGCGCTGGCCCGTGCAGAAAGGTTTCTCGACGAAGCGCTCGTCGGCGAGGCACGGAGCGTTCGTGTCATCCACGGTTACGGCACGGGGCAACTGCGCCGCGCGCTGGCGGAGTTTCTTCGGACGCATCCATTCGTCGCCAGCTTCGCGGCTGCCCCGGGCGAGCAAGGCGGCGGCGGGGTCACCGTTGTGGAGCTGAAGGAGTAGTTTTCCAAGCCCAATGTCCTTGTTCCCTGCATCATTTGTCGAAGACCTGAAATCGCACGCCGACATCGTGCAGGTCGTGCAGGAGCGTGTGCCGCTCCGGCGCAGTGGCGCGTCATGGAAGGGGCTATGCCCGTTTCATGGCGAGAAAACGCCGTCGTTCAACGTCCACGGGGACAAGGGCTTTTTTCATTGCTTTGGATGTGGCGTCGGCGGGGATGTGATCAAGTTCGTCGAGCTGTACGAGAAGGTGTCGTTCCCGGAAGCGGTGCGGTTGCTGGCGGCGCGTGCAGGATTGACGGTGCCGGAATCCGAGGACTCGAAGCACAGCGCCGAGACACAGCGCGACCGCGAAGCCCTGCTCAAAGTGCACGAAGTCGCCGCCGCCTGGTTCCGCGGACAACTGGAGACACCGGCCGGCGCCTCGGCGCGACGTCAGCTCGAGGACCGAGGACTATCGGCCGACACGATCGACCAGATGGGGGCCGGATATGCCCCGGCGGCGCGCGAAGCGCTGAAGGCACGGCTCCTCAAAGACGGATTCACCGTGCCCCTGCTTCTGCGCTCGGGATTGGTTGTCCAGCGGGATGAGGGCGCCGTGCTCGACCGGTTCCGGAATCGGCTCATGATCCCGATCTGCCGCGATAACGGGGCGATTGTGGCGTTCGGCGGCCGTGCCATGGACCCGGGCCAGCAGCCCAAATACCTGAATTCGCCCGAAACGGCGATCTATGTGAAGGGGCGGACGCTCTACGGCCTCCACCTGAGCAAGGCGGCCATCATGCGTGCCAACCACGCGGTCATGGTC
>JAIVJE010000098.1 GCA_020200195.1 Acidobacteriota bacterium
GAACGCTTGAAGGCGGAAGATTTGGTTGCCATCAAGTCACTGACCCGGCCGATGCTCGAGTTCCTCGAGCACTCCGTCCGCTCGAAGCTGAATATGCTGATCAGCGGCGGCACCGGCGCTGGTAAGACGACGCTGCTCAACGTGTTGTCAGGGTTCATCTCGGAGCGGGAGCGCATCGTCACGATCGAGGACGCCGCTGAGCTCCAGCTGCATCAGGAGCACGTCGCGCGTCTCGAAACGCGGCCTCCCAACGTGGAAGGCAAGGGTGCCGTCAAACAGCGGCAGCTCTTGGTCAATGCCCTGCGTATGCGTCCCGACCGCATCGTCGTCGGCGAAACGCGAGGCGAGGAAGCGCTCGACATGCTCCAGGCCATGAACACGGGCCATGACGGGTCGCTGACCACGGTTCACGCCAATACGCCGCGAGACGCGCTGTCGCGAATCGAAACGATGATCGCCATGGGCGCAACGAACCTGCCGGAGCGAGCGATGCGCCAGCAGATCGCGGCGGCGATCCAGATCGTCATTCAGCAGTCCCGCATGAGCGATGGCACCCGCAAGGTGACGAGCATCTCGGAAATCACCGGCATGGAAGGTGACGTCATCACCATGCAGGAGATCTTCCTGTTCGAGAAAGTGGGCGTGGATCAGAACGGGAAGGTCATCGGACGCTTCCGCGCGACCGGTGTCCGCCCGAAGGTGTGTGAGCGGCTCAAGACGGCCGGAGTGCTCTTGGCGTCCGACATGTTCGAAGGCGTGACGGAGGTACGGTGATGGGAACTGCGATCCTGCTCGTCCTGGCGTTCGTCTTCGGCGTCGCCCTGGTCGTGAGTTTGTTCATGGGCGGCTCGAAGCTGCCCGGAATGCTGCTGCGCCGGAAGCTCGACGCCCGGCTGATGGAAGTGACGCAGCCGGTAGAGGCGACCCCGGATGCCGGCAAAGTCCTCGTGAAGGTTCGGCACGAAGGTCTGGTCCCAGGCCTCGACCGGGCACTCGGCGAGACGGCGCGCGGAAGCGCGATCGGCCGATGGATCGAGCAGTCAGGCGTGAAGACGAGCATCAGCAGCATGCTGCTGATCGCGACCGTGGTGGCCGTGCCGGTCGCGCTGCTGGTCGGCGCCGCCACGCGGGCGCCGTGGGGTCTGCCGCTCGGGGCCGCGATCGGTTTCTCGCTGCCGTTCATCGTTTTGAAGGTCAAGCGGGGCCGGCGGTTGCGCGCGTTCGAAGAACAGTTCCCCGAAGGGCTCGATCTCATCTCGCGGGCACTGAAGGCGGGCCATGCGTTCGCCACCGGACTGAAGATGGTCGCTGACGAGCTGCCGGAGCCGGTCGGGCCTGAGTTCAGGAAAACCTTCGACGAACAGAACTTCGGCCTGCCGCTGAAGGACGCGCTGGAGAATCTGACTTACCGGATTCCGATCCTCGACGTTCGTTTCTTCGCGACCGCGGTGCTGATTCAGCGAGAGACGGGCGGTAACCTCTCGGAAATCCTGGAGAACCTCGCGCACGTCGTGCGGGAGCGCTTCAAGATCCTCCGTCAGGTTCGCGTCTACACGGCGCATGGCCGTCTCACCGGCTACGTGCTCCTCGCGCTGCCGGCCGTCCTCGGTATCGCGCTGTCCTTCATCAACCCGGAACACATGAACATGCTGTTTCGTGAGCGGATCGGGCAGATGCTCCTGATGACCGCGCTGGTCATGCAGACCATCGGGTTCTTCTGGATCAAGCAGGTCGTCAAGATCGAGGTGTAGCGTGGGAATGATGTTGCCACTTCTGGCATTCGCTTTCGGGTCCCTGATCGTGGCGGCGGCGGCCATCGCCTTTCTGCCGAACCGCGCCGTCGCCATCGACCGTCGCCTCGAGGAGCTCACGTCGCCTCGCGAAGGGCGTTCCGAGGAGGCGAAACCGCGTCTGCGCGCCTTCTGGGGCGTGGTCAAGCGGGTCGGCGAGAAGGTGCCCCGTTCGCCGAAGGAGATGGGGTCGCTTCGTCTGCGGCTCACCCAGGCCGGGTTCCGGCGGGAAGAGGCCGTCACCACGTTCTTCGGCATCCGCATCATGTTCGCCCTGGCACTGTTCGGCCTGTTCTCGACGTCGCTCATAGCGCGTCCGAACATCATGATGGCGCTCGGCGGTCTCGGATTCGGGTACGTGCTGCCCGGCATGGTGCTGGCGCGCATGGCAAAACGGCGCGCGCACCGCATTCGGCTGTCGCTCGCCGACGCGCTCGATCTTCTGGTGGTCAGCGTAGAAGCCGGGCTCGGGCTCGATCAGGCCCTCTCTCGCGTCGGCGTCGAGCTCGCGTTTGCCTACCCCGAGTTGTCGAGCGAATTGAAGTTGATCAATCTCGAGCTGCGGGCCGGCAAGCCGCGCGCCGAAGCGCTGCGCAACCTCGCGGATCGCACGGGTGTCGACGACCTGAGCTCTCTCGTCACGATGCTGATACAGACGGACAAGTTCGGCACGAGCGTCGCCCAGTCGCTGCGCGTCTACTCCGAAACGCTGCGCACCAAGCGCCGCCAGCGCGCGGAGGAAGCGGCCGCGAAGACCGGCGTCAAGATGGTGTTCCCGCTCGTGTTCTGCATCTTTCCGGCGATCTGGGTAGTGACCATCGGGCCCGCGGCGATCAAGTTCATCACCGTGCTGTTCCCGCTGATCGAGAACACCAAGTAGAAGTCGCTCCATGAAAGGGATCCGATGAGCCTCGTGGCGACCGCCGAGAAACTCGAGTCGACGCCCGCGCCGCCGCCACCGCCGGCGACGATGGCTGAAACGGGGCTGCACCCCGATACGCTGGCACAGCTGCTGCTGAAGACGCTGGTCAGTGGGGAAGCCAGTGGCACCGGACTGGCCGACGCCCTTCGGCTGCCCTACTCGATTCTGGACGTGCTGATCCAGCACGCGCGCGTGGAGAAGCTCGTCGAAGTCCGCGGCGCCAGCGGCGCGGGCAACGCCGGCTATCGGTATGCGCTCACCGACCTCGGCCGCGATCGCGCGATGCAGTTTTTCGACGTGTCGCGGTATGTCGGGCCGGCGCCGGTGCCGCTCGCGCAATACAACGCGTACGTCCTCTCCTGCATGGCTGCCCGCCCGTACGTCGATAAAGAACGCCTGGCAACCGGATTCGATCAGCTCATCGTCAGCAAGGGGATGTTCGATCAGCTTGGGCCGGCGGTGAACTCCGGCAAATCGTTGTTCCTCTACGGCGCGCCGGGCAACGGCAAAACGGTCGTGGCACAGGGCATCGGCAAGGCGCTCGGCGCCGATATGCACATTCCGTATGCGATCGACGTCGACGGTCAGACGATCACGATGTTCGATCCCGTCAACCATGTACTCGTTTCGTCGGTGGCCGAGGCACAGAGCGTCATCACAGCATCGGTCTACGACCGGCGGTGGGAGTGCATCCGGCGGCCGGTGGTCGTCGTCGGCGGAGAGCTGACCCTCGAGATGCTCGACCTGACGTTCAACCCCATCGCCAAGTTTTACGAAGCGCCCATCCAGCTGAAGGCCAACGGCGGCGTCTTCGTCGTCGACGACTTCGGACGGCAGCGGATTCCGCCGCGCGACCTCCTCAACCGCTGGATCGTGCCGCTTGAAAGCCGCGTCGACTTCCTGACGCTCCACACAGGGCGCAAGTTCGAGATTCCGTTCAACGTCTTCATCGTGTTCGCCACGAACCTCAAGCCGGAGTCGCTGGCCGATGAGGCGTTCCTCCGCCGCATCCCCTACAAGATTCTCGCGAAGAACCCGACCGTGGAGGAGTACTGCAGGATTTTCGAGCTGAACTGCAAGAAACGCGGGATGCCGTTCGATCCGGTCATGGTCGAGTATCTGCACCGGAAGTACTACCAGCCCCGCAGGCTGCAGATGCGCGCCTGCCATCCCCGGGATCTGGTCGACCAGGTCGTCGACATGTGCCGGTATCAGAAGAAGACGCCGCTCATTTCCCGCGAGCTGCTGGACGCCGCCTGTGCCAGCTACTTCCTCGAGGAGACCGAAACACAGGGAGCCGAGGCATGAAGCGCGTCGCCGTGGCGCTCCCGCTTCGTCAGAAGCTGTTCGCCAGCGCCACCAACGTCGGCTTCGGTCTCGAAGGGCTCGCCCGGGGGCGCCAGGATACCCGCACGTCAACCGCGGAACTGGCCGACATCGCCGCGCGGATGATCATCGTGGCGCTGTTCACCTGGATGGCGGTGCATATCGGTGCCGACTTCATGCGTACGGGGCGCCTGACGGGGCTTCTCTTGCTTGCGAGCGAGACGCTGGTCGTCGTCCTGACCGTGTTCCGACGGTCGGCAGTCATCGTTGACCGCAGCTTTCGCGCGCGCATCCTGACCGCGGTGTCGGTCATCGGTCCGCCGCTTCTCCGGCCTGGTACGGGCCTTCCGCTCGCCCCGGAGCTGCTCACAGTCGGGCTCTCGGCGTGTGGTCTGCTCGTCGTGATCGGCGGAAAGTTGTCACTCGGCCGGAGCTTCGGCCTGATGCCCGCCATCCGTGGCGTCGTGTCCGGTGGCCTGTACCGCATCGTCCGGCATCCGATTTACCTGGGGTACCTGGTGACCCACGTGGCGTTCGTCGGGGCGAATCCGACGTTGTGGAACGTGGCCATCCTGGTTGTGGCGGACACCGCGCTGCTCGTGCGGGCGGTGTGCGAGGAACGCACTCTGTCGCACGCCGAAGAGTATCGCGCGTATAAGGAACTCGTCCGATGGCGGGTTCTGCCGGGGGTCTTCTGAGGAGCTAGGAGCGAGGAGCTAGAAGCCAGGAGGCAGGAGCTCACGGAGCACTGCGACCGTGGCTCCCAGGTGTGACTCCCCGGCGTCCCAGAAGCGATCGACGAGCGGATGCTGTTCCAGCACGTTGTGCACCGTCCGGCGCTGAAGCCCAATTCCACGACCGTGAATCAACCTGACCTCGCGAAGGCCCGCCGCGTGGGCGGCGTTGACGTACTCTTCCACGACCGACTTGACGTCCTTCGGCTGAAACGCATGGAGGTCGAGGAATCCCTCGATTGGGACTCGGTGCATCCTGCCTCCTGACTCCTAGCGGGTTACCTTCAACACATCGTTGACAATGCAGCCTTCAACACATCGGTTACAAACCAAGGAATTACCCGCGATCGGTAGCCTCCCGTCAATGACGGGAGGACCGGATGCGACACGCCGATGCGGAGTTGAAGCTGCGCACTCTTGCTCAGAACCGGCAGCTGGAGCGCCCTGTCGGAGCAGAGTCGTCGGCCGCATCGATTTCGCCAATCGACCCCCGCGCATGTGGTGGCCCGGATTCTGGCGGTGCGTCAAGAGTTGGAAGCCCATCGCACGCGGCGGACGCGATTCCGCGGCGTCGGTGCGAGCGAGATCCAGGAGTTGCTGGAGCTCGAGCGACACCGTGTCCCAAGCGTCAGCACGATCGAGCGCGTGCTGCGTCGTCATCACGTTCGGCCGCATCGTGCGCCGCGCCACGGCGGGGGCCAGCCGTATCCGTGGCCGCGGGCGACCCGTCCCGGCGATCTGCACCAGACGGACTTGGTCGGGCCACGGTATGTGAGTGGGCCGCGTGGGGCTACGCGTTTCTATTCGATTCACACGATCGCCATCGTGGGCCGCGGCACGTGGGCGTCCCAAGTCCGCTACAAAACCGCCGACGCGCTCTGCGAGCACTTCGTCGGCGCCTGGGCGTGGCTGGGGCTGCCACGCCTCTCGCAGATCGACAACGAAATGGCTGCCACCGGTGGGGGCAAACATCGCTACGGGGTGTCGCTGGTGGCGCGACTCCATCTGCTGCTCGGAGTCCACGTGATCTTTCTGCCCTTCGGCGAGCCCGGACGCAATCCGTTCGTCGAAAGCTTCAATGCCAGCTGGCAGAAATACGTGCTGCGGTACACCTGTCCCGACTTGCGGGCGGTCCGGCGGGTCAGCCTGGCGCATTGGCGCTTCTATCACGAGCAGAAAATCCATCGCGCCTTGCGCCGCAGCGTCGAGGGGGCTCGGCGGCCCGGCGAGTGGCTGCGGCTCCACCGGCCCGAGCTGCGTGCCCTGCCGCGCGGCTTCGCCCTGGCACGCTACCGCAATCCTCGAGGCGTGCTGCAGCTGCCGCTCGCACGGGGGCAGGTGTCTTGGATTCAAAAGGTCGACGCCGACGGCCACATCACCATCAACGCGCGGCCGTACTTTGTCGGCAAACGACTGACGGGCCACTACGTCCAAGCGACGCTGTTTACCCATCGGCGTCAGCTGATCGTGTACGACGTCAATCGGCACCGACTGAAAGCGTTTCCGTTCCCATTCGCCGAGCGGATCATCCCGCCGCTCGTTCAACCATCGCGGTGACACACGGTGGCCTGTGGAAGCTG
>JAIVJE010000385.1 GCA_020200195.1 Acidobacteriota bacterium
ATTGCGGTCCGGTAACGGATCCGAATGGATATCGGCGACCGCAATCTCTTTCACGGCATTCAGCGGTGCATCGCCCATCAGTTGCTCGACATAATGCCGACGGTGCCGCATCTGGTACGAAGGCGGCAGTCCTTCACGGCTGTGAGGAGTCGACGGAGCGTCGATGGTCTCGGATCGTTCCGAGGTGACGTTGCCGGTGCGGACGGGGACAGTAGTTTCTGACGACGATTCGTTGAGCTGCAAGGACACTCCTAAGACCGACTCCCGTCATTCTAGATCATCAGACGCGATCGTTTCGTGCTCGATTGACGACATTAGTAAGCCGTTGCGGAGTAATGAATTACTGCACTGTAGCAATCTGACTCTTACGAACACACAGTCGTGACCGCGTGGGTGCCGATCGAGGCGCGACCCTGTGTTATACTTCGGTGTTTGTGGCGTCGCTGATCGATATCGGCAGAGGTCACAGCCGTTAACTGTGTCCCCGGCTGCACTTTCAAGGATCAATGTACTGTGGCTAGTCACGACTCCGCGCTCAAAGCCCATCGTCAAAACATTCGGCGCCGCGAGCACAACCGGCAGCTTCGAACCAGGCTCCGCGGCGCGCTGCGGGATATCCGTGCCGCGATCGACGGCGGGGACGCGGCGAAGGTGAAGGACGCGCTTCAAAGCACCATCTCCCTGGTGGACAAGATGGCGAGCAAGGGGCTGATTCATCGGAACGCCGCCGGACGATATAAGTCGCGACTGGCCGGGCGCGTCGCCAAGAAGTCCGCGTCCGGTTAACGTACCGGCCTGGCGGGCACTCGCACTCCCCCGCACAACTCCACGACCAGCCGCTCGAGCAGAATCCGCGGGTCGCCGCCGGAGCTTTTCAAGTCGAGGTCCGTCCGGAAGAGTGCTTCCACGGCGTCCGGGACGCGCCGGGGGTCAGCCGTCGCCAGGCGCTCGCGCACGAACCACGCAAGTTGCCCCAGGATCATGTACGCGACCGCGCCCCCCTCCATCGCCAGCCCGAGCTGCCGGAGCGCTTCGGCCACGTCACCCCGTTGGATGGCGCTCGTGACCGCCCAATCGTCCTGCGCGCTCTCCGCGCTGACAACCTGCAGCACGTCGTCCAGCGAAATCTTCGGCTTGCCCGCAGCGTATAACAGCAACCGCTCGACGTCGCCGCGCAGCTGCGCGATGTCGGTCCCGGCGCGTTCGCCTACAAGCCGGGCGGCGGCGGGATCGATTTGCTGTCCCGCATCGACAACGGCCTTGCGCACCAGCTGCTCGGCCTGTCTCGCCACCTGGCGTAAATCCACGCGCGCGTCGCGTGTTCCTCTCAGTCCATAGCATTCGACGATCGTCGCGTGCTTCTGCAACGTCTTGTAGAGCCGCCGGGTCCGATCGGCGTCGGCCGCCACCACTGCCAGCGTCGTCTGAGGTTCCGGGTTCCGGACATAAGCCTCGAGAACATCCGCGTCTCCAGGCGTCTCCGTCGCTTCATCTTCGCGAGGGTCGTCGTCACCTTTGCCGCGCCGGCGCGGCTTGAGGATCTTCTCCGCGCGCAAGACCACGACGACGCGGCGGTCGGTCATCACCGGCAGCGTACGAGCCGCTTCGGTAATAGACGCAGCGGTGACTCCCTTGTCCGTGGCGTACAGGCGGTCGACGTTGAATACGCTCAGGTCGTCTTCGACCAGAGCGGTCATGTCCGCGGCGAGCCGCGCCATCTCGGCTTCGTCGTCGCCGATGAGGAGATACACGGGATCGGGCTGCCGGCGGGCGATTTGCTGTCGGACCGACGCCGGCGTCGCGGCCGCCATCAGAACGCCTCGAGGACCGTGAAGGCGGCAGGTATCAGCGTGATCGAACTGATCTCACCCGTCAGCAACCCGTCGACACCCGTCTGTCCGGGCAGGACGGTGTACTTGCCCCGTCCGATCAACTCGGACCGCACGCGCTCGGTGATGCGACGCTCGATCTCGAAGACCGGCGTGTTGTTCGCAAACAGCGGAACGCCAATCGTCTTGATGTAGTCAGGCAGGAACGACCCGCGGCCGGCGAGCGAATAGCCGCAGCCCGGCGCGCCGGTCGTGGAGCACGCGGTCAGCAGCATGAGGATGGCGACCCTTCGCACGCGCGCTGCCATCATGATGCGACGATGCTGACAAGACGGCCGCCCACGACGACGACTTTCTTCACGGTCTTTCCTTCCAGATGCTTCGCAACCTGCGGGTCGGCGAGCGCGAGTTCCTGCAGCGCGCTCTCAGAAGTGCCGGCCGCCACGATCAAACGAGAACGCAGCTTGCCGTTGACCTGTACGGGGACGACAATCTCCGCCGGCTGCGCGACCGTTTCCTGGAATTGCGGCCAGCCGGCGCTCACGGTGCCGCCGCTGTGCCCCAGATGCTCCCACAGTTCCTCGCCCATGTGCGGCGCGAACGGAGAAAGCATCAGCACGAGCGCTTCGATCGCCTCCTTCAGGACTGCGACGGTGCCGGCTGACGCCACGGTTCCCACGCTGCCGGAAGTCTCGGCACCCCCACCGATCCGTGTGCAGTCGCTCTGATTGCAGAACGCGTACAACTCGTTGACGAGCTCCATCAGCGCCGAGACAGCGGTGTTCAGATGAATCCGCTGATCGAGGTCGACTGTCACGCGCTTGATCGTCTCGTGCGTCCGTTGGCGAAGCGCAATCTCGGAGCTGTTCAATTCGAGATCCCCGGGGCCCGGGATGCCTCCGCCGCCGATCGTCTCGCTGAACTGGTCGACCAGCCGCCAGACGCGCGCGAGAAACCTGAAGCAGCCTTCGAGCCCCGCGTCGGTCCACTCGATCTCTTTCTCCGGAGGCGCCACGAACATGACGTAGAGTCGCAGCGCATCGGCGCCATACTTCTCAATCATGTCGTCCGGATCGACGACGTTCCCTTTCGACTTCGACATCACCTGACCGTCCTTGAGCACCATGCCCTGGGTCAGCAGTCGCGTGAAGGGCTCGTCCAGGCTCGTCATACCCAGATCGCGAAACACACGGCAGAAGAACCGCGAATAAATCAGGTGCAGGATCGCGTGCTCGACGCCTCCGCTGTAAAAGTCCACCGGACCCCAGTACGCGACTGTCTCAGGATCGAAGGGCAGCTCCTGGTTGTGTGGATCGCAAAAGCGGAAAAAGTACCACGACGAATCGACGAAGGTATCCATCGTATCCGTCTCGCGGCGAGCCGGCCAGCCGCAGCCGGGACACGTCGTATTGACGAACTCCGGGATCTGCCCGAGCGGGGAGTCGCCGCGCCCGCTGAACTGCGCCGTCTTGGGCAAAACGACGGGGAGATCGTCGTACGGCACCGGCACCATGCCGCATTGGTCACAGTAGAGAATCGGGATTGGCGTGCCCCAGTAGCGCTGACGGGAAATGCCCCAGTCTTTGAGCCGGTACTGCACGGTGCGCACGCCGATTCCGCGCTCTTCGGCGGCCGCGGTGATTCGCGCGAGCCCGATGTCGGCAGACACGCCGCTGAACTCTGCGGAATCAGCGAGTGTCCCCGGACCTGAGTACGCTTCCGTCAGGCGATCGGCCGAGATCCGGCCGCCGTCAGGCTGAATGACCACCGTTACCGGCAGACCGTACTTGCGCGCGAACTCGAAATCGCGCTGGTCGTGGCCGGGCACGCCCATCACTGCCCCCGTCCCGTATTCGCCGAGTACGAAGTTCGCGACCCAGATCGGAACCTGCCGCCCTGTGAACGGATTGAGGACGGTTCGACCTGTATCGACGCCCTCCTTCTCGATATCGCCCGTCACCCGGCCGGTGCGATCTTGAGATTGAAAGCGTTGGACGCTGTCGGCCAACCGCTCGACGCCGGGCTCCTGGCTCCAGCGCTGAACCAGCGAGTGCTCCGGCGCCAGCAGGATGAAGTTCGCGCCGAAGATCGTGTCGATCCTCGTCGTGAACACATCGATATCCCCGAACTTCACGCGGGCACCTTCCGAGCGTCCGATCCAGTTCCGCTGCATCGTCAGGACTTTGTCCGGCCAACCTGACAGCCGGTCGGACGCTTCCAGCAACTCGTCGGCGTAGTGGGTGATCCGCAAGAACCACTGCTCCAGCTCGCGGATGGTGACCGGCGTGCCGCACCGCCAGCAGCCACCGTCGACCACCTGCTCGTTGGCGAGCACGGTCTGGCAACTCGGACACCAGTTCACGGTGGATCGCTTGCGGTACGCGAGATCGCGCTCCAGCATCTTCAGGAACAGCCACTGGTTCCACCGGTAGTACTCCGGCCGGCACGTCGCGATTTCCCTTTCCCAGGCGTAGCTGATGCCAAGGCGCTGCAGCTGCCCTTTCATGTGCGCGATGTTCTCGAACGTCCAGGTCTCGGGATGGGTCGCGTTCTGAATCGCGGCATTCTCGGCAGGAAGACCAAATGCGTCCCAACCGAAGGGGTGGAGCACATTGAAGCCGCGCATGCGCTTGGTCCGCGCGACGACATCGCCAATCATGTAGTTGCGCACGTGCCCGACATGCGCGTGGCCGGACGGGTACGCGAACATTTCGAGGCAATAGAACTTCGGCTTCGCGGGATCCTCAGCCACCTCGAACGTGCGCGTGGTGTGCCAGCGTTCCTGCCACTTCTGCTCGATTGTGTGGGGCTTGTAGTCGGGCACGATCCATAAATTATATCCCACGCCAGCACGCGGTCTGAGCGGCACGCACTGACGCGAGCGCACGCTCGCCGCGAACGGGAACGGTCGCCTGCCGATCGATACCTTCGGGCAACACGAGGGTCCCTTCGATCGCCGCAAACGACGCTTCGAGGCATGCCGCGAGCGCGGTGAGGTCGTACCCGCCCTCCGTAACGAACGCGGACGACCCGTGCCGGGCCGCCACCTCCGTCAGTTGCCGGACGACCGACGCGTACCCGCCGGTCGTCATCCGCATCGACGCCAGCGGGTCGCGTTCGTGCGCGTCGAAGCCGGCGGACACCAGCAGCAGTTGCGGAGCGAACCGGTCCAGAACGGGGACAATGGCTTGACGGTACACATAGTCGTAGTCGGCGTCAGTGGCCCCCGCGTCGAGAGGCACGTTGAATGTAAACCCGTAGCCGTCGCCTGCTCCTGTTTCTTCAGCTGCTCCCGTTCCCGGATAGAAAGGGTACTGATGCGTGGAGATGTACATCACGCGCGGATCTTCGTAAAAGATTGATTGCGTCCCGTTGCCATGGTGGACATCGATGTCGACAACCGCGACGCGCTCGAGGCCGCGCGCGACGACCGACGCGGCGGCTACCGCGACGTTGTTGAACAGACAGAAGCCCATCGCGCGTGCCCGCTCGGCATGGTGCCCTGGCGGGCGCACCAGGGCGAATGCAGGCTCCCGGCGATCGACAGCATGATCCGCCGCCTGCACGGCGGCGCCGGCCGCCAGCAGTGCGATCTCATACGAGTCTGCCGACGTGAAGGTGTCCGAATCGAGCATGGCAGGCTGGCCAGCCGTGGCGGCAATGCGATCGAGGTACCCGCCATCGTGCACGCGCGCGAGCTCCGCACCCGTCGCGGCCCTTGGCGTCATCACTCGTCGTCCTTTTTCCACCCAGCGCGCCGCGACCGCATCGAACACGTGGGCGCGCTCCATGCGTTCCGGGTGACCCGGCGGCGTGACGTGCTGCTCGAACCGCGTCGATGAGAAAATTACCAACGGGAACATCGCCTCGTAAAAAAGAGAGTTTCGTGTAGAATGGCCGCGACATGGCGGTCCTCTCTCGTGCCGCCCGCGCGCCCATGGACTCTTCGCCCCCTGTTCGGTCTCATCGGGTACTCGTCGTCGACGACGACGCCTCCCTGCTCGATGCGATGGAATCGGCCTTTCGAGAAGCCGGCGAAGACGTGGTGGCGAGCAGATCGTTCGAGGATGCGCGCCGAATCCTGCGCGAACAGCCGTTTGACGTCCTGATTACAGATGTGAGGTTGGGCGCGTTCAACGGACTGCAGTTGGTCGTGATCGCCCACGGTCTCTGGCCCGCGATACGCGTCGTGGTGTTCTCCGGATTCGATGATTCGGTGCTGCGCGCCGAGGCCGAGCACATGGGCGCGACCTATCTCGTCAAGCCCGTGACGAGCAACGAGCTGTTGACCCTCATCCGCGCGGCCTAGCGCCGATCGATTCTTCCGCAACAGTCGCCTTCACGTCAGGGGCTCGGAGAGCCCGCCGGGGATATGTCGTTGTTCTACGAGTCAGGACGCGGCGGGACGCCAGCGCGGACGGGCACGTTCAGCCGCGTCAGATCTGAGGGCGGAGACGGCGGGCGGCCGCGCATCGGCGGAACGGAACGACTGATACGCGACGTGGCAGTGGTGCTTCCGCAGAAAGTTGACGAAGCGTTTGTGATCGTCCTCGGCCATGTTGAACAGCTCGACGAGGGTCCGATAGTTGCCGCCGGTCTGCTCCAGCCCCTTTCTGACAATCGCACGCAGATCATCGCGCGTCAGGTCACGGGACATGAACGGGGCGTAAACAACCGACCAGAACGATTGCCGGTCCACGACCATGGCCGCAACGAGATCGTCGACCACGCTGCGCACCGTGGCGACGGTCGGCCCCGCGGCAGCCGCGCGCGGGACTCCGCTGTTCAGTATCTCGACAGGCAGATCCCTCACGTCGATGACGCCGTTGCGGTTCCTCACTACGAGGCGCTCGGCCACGTTGCGCAGTTCGCGGACGTTGCCGG
>JAIVJE010000099.1 GCA_020200195.1 Acidobacteriota bacterium
CGCTGACCCACATCGCCGTCTTCATCCCGCTGCTGTTCCTGACGGGTGTCTCGAGCATCCTGTTCAAGCAGCTCTCGATGGTCGTGATGTTCTCCCTGACGATGTCGCTGTTCGTCGCGGTGACCATCGTGCCGGTGCTGTGCTCGCGTCTGCTGAAACTGCCGGCGCCGGTGGCGGAGCGCAAGGGGCTCACCGGCCGGCTCTACACCGCCAGCGAGAACTTCCTGAACCGGATGGACTACGGGTACAGCCGGCTGATTCACAAGGCGCTGCTCCACCGCCCCACGGTCATCGGTATCGGAACCGCCCTGGTCGTCGCCGCGGTGCTGATCCTGCCGACGATCGGATTCGAGCTGATGCCGCAGGCCGACGAGGGAGAAGTGACCGTCACCGCCGAATTGCCGGTAGGGACACGGGTCGAGCGGGCGGAAGACGTCGCAGTGCGCCTCGAGTCGATGATGAAGGAGTACGCGCCTGAGGCCGAGACGGTCATCACGCAGGCAGGCGGCGGCGGGTTCATGGGTGGGTCTGCGGCCCGCACGAACATGACGTTACGGCTGGTGCCCAAGGACGAACGCGAACGGTCCAGCGAACAGATCGCCCGCGATCTGAACCGCGAGCTCACGGGTGTGCTGCCTGGCGTGATTATTCAGACACGTGCGTCCGGCGGCAACTTCCAGATGAACCGCATCATGGGCGGCGGCGACAGCCGTCTTGCGCTCGAGATCCGGGGCGACGACCTGACGCAGGCAAAAGACCTCGCGCAGGCCGCCAAGAACGTGATGGACAAAGTGCCCGAGGTGCGCAACGCGCGCGTCGGCCGGGACGAGGGACGCCCCGAGCTCGCCATCCAGGTGGACCGGCCGAAGGCCGCACTGCTCGGGCTGTCGGTCACCAACGTGGCGGACGCGATCCGCACGAACGTCGGAGGCACGCAGGCCGCCTTCTTCCGCCAGGCCGGCAATGAATATCCGATCGTCGTCCGCCTCCGCGAGGAGGACCGCGAGCGTGTCGAGGACATCAACGACGTCCTGGTGAGCACGCCGCAGGGCCAGGTGCTGCAAGCGAAGAACCTGCTGACGCTGCGAAACCAGGCCGGACCCACAGAAATCCAGCGTAAGAACCAGGAACGCGTCATCCGCGTCACCGCTGAGCCCGAAGCGGCGTTGAGCGAGGCGCTCATGGCGGTGAACGCGCGGCTCGGGGAAGTGCGCGTTCCCCAGGATTTCAACATGGGATTCGGGAGCGAAGTCGAAGAACAGGCGCGCGCGTTCGGACAGCTGCAGATGATGCTGCTGCTGGCGATCCTGCTCGTCTATGCCGTCATGGCCTCGCAGTACGAGTCGCTCCGCGACCCGTTCATCATCATGTTCTCGGTTCCGCTTGCCGCGATCGGTGTGGTGCTGGCGCTCAAGCTCACGGGAACGACCTTCAGCCTGCAGGCCTACATCGGCGTGATCATGCTCGCCGGGATCGTCGTGAGCAACGCCATTCTGCTCGTCGACTACACGAACGTCCTGCGCCGGCGCGACGGTATGCCGCTGCGCGATGCGGTCGAAACCGCCGGCCGCACGCGTCTGCGGCCCATCCTGATGACCAGCCTGGCGACAATTCTTGGCCTCGTACCCATGTCGCTCGGGATCGGTGAAGGCGCCGAGCTTCAGGCGCCGCTCGCGCGCGTCGTCATCGGCGGCCTGACCGCGTCGACGTTGATCACGCTCGTGTTCGTGCCCACGGTTTACACGCTGTTCGAGGAAGGGTGGAAGAAGCGGCCGAGGCACGGGCAGACTGTCGAATCATGAAAAAGGTCATCCTGATCGTGCTCGTCCTCGTGGCGGTGGGCGCGGGCCTGGGCGCTTACTACATGCGACGAAACGGGCCTGAACCACAGATCACGACCGTCCAGATCAACCGTGGCGATATCGTGGATACGGTCGGCGCCACCGGTACGCTCGAGGCGGTGACGACGGTGGAGGTCGGCACGCAGGTGTCGGGCGTCGTGCAGGATCTGTATGCGGACTTCAATTCGGTCGTGCGGAAGGGCCAGATCATCGCGAAGCTGGACCCGTCGTTGATTCAGACCCAGATCGAACAGAACTCCGCCAACGTGATTCGTGCCCAGGCGGACCTCGACCGTCTCCGGGTGGCGCTGGCCGATGCCCAGGTGAAACTGAACCGTGCCACGGAGCTGACGGCAAGGAGCCTGATTCCGCGGACGGAGCTCGAGACGGCAGAAGTGAACGTCAAGTCGGCCGAGGCGCAGATCCGATCGTCGCAGGCCGCACTGACGCAGGCCCGTGCGAACTTGAACCAGCAGACCGTCAACCTCCAGGCTGGCGAACATCGACGAAGCGGACGTGGGCCGCATGCGTCCGGGGCAGACCGTGCGATTCCGTGTGGACGCCTACCCTACCGACGAGTTCACCGGATCTGTGCAGCAGGTGCGACTCCAGCCGGCGGTCGTGCAGAACGTGGTGACGTATTCGACCGTAATCTCCGTGCCGAATCCTGAGCTGAAGCTGAAGCCTGGTATGACGGCGAACGTCAGCATCGAGATTGCGCGGCGGAACAACGTTCTGCGCGTGCCGAACGCCGCATTGCGCTTCCGGCCGACCGAAGCGATCTTCGCGGCGCTGAACCAGCCGGTTCCGCCGGAGTTGCAGCGCGGCGCGGGGCGCGGCCAGACCGGCGGAGGGCGCGCCGGTGCCACTGGCGCCGGACAGGCTCCCGCTACCCACAGCGGCCAGCCCACGCAGCCAACTGCCGGCGGAGCGCCGGCGGCAGGTTCCCCTGCGCCTCAGCGCGCTCCGCAGTCGGGCGGCGGCGCCGCAGCGACGCCGCAAGGACGCGGTTCCCAGGGGGCTCCGCAGCAACCGCGCGCGGATTCTCCTGAAGCGCGCGGCGGCGGCGACACCGCCAGCGCGGGCCGCGGGTCCGGCGGCGGCCGTGGATTCGATCCGAACATGACACCGGAGGAGCGCCGGAAGCGCATGGAAGAACGCATGGCCGGCATGACGCCCGAACAGCGCGAGCAGTTGATGGCGCGCATGCGAGAGCGTGAAGCTCCTGGCGGCAGTCGCGGCGACGGCACCACAGCGAGCGCCGATGGCGGCGGTCGTGGACAGGCAGCAACCGCAAACGCGCCCTCGAACACCGCCGGCGGACGACGCGAGCCGAACCGCGGGATGGTGCAAGGGGTGAACGCGGGATCGTCAATCGCGAGCGGGGCCACTACCATCGATTCCCTCTTCGGACCGCTGCCGGTCAGCGAGAGCCGTGGCCGTGTGTGGCTTTATCTTGCAGCGACCAAGCAGTTGAAACCGGTCAACGTGCGCCTCGGCATCTCCGATGGGACCTACACCGAAGTGCTCGACGGTGAGCTGCAGCCCGGTCAGGAGATCGTCTCCAACGTCGTCACCGGCCTCGAACCGGCGCAGCGGCCGGGACAGCAGGGTGCGGGGCAGAACCCACTCATTCCGCAGCGCGCCCTGGCGGCCCTGGAGTTGCGATCATCCGAAACCGCAAGATCGGGTTCGTCTTTCAGGGATTCAACCTGTTGTCGCGCACGACCGCACTCGACAACGTGGAGCTGCCGCTGCTCTATAACGGTGCGGCGAAGTTGAAGACGGCAGAGCGCCACAAGCGCGCCACGGACGCCCTGACGGCCGTGGGGCTCGGGGACCGCTACCATCACTATCCGAATCAACTCTCGGGAGGCCAGCAGCAGCGCGTCGCGATCGCGCGCGCTCTTGTGACGCAGCCCACGATCCTGCTAGCCGACGAGCCAACTGGCAACCTCGACACGCGGACCAGCATCGAGGTCATGGATATTTTCCAGCGGTTGAACGTCGAGCGCGGCATCACCGTGCTGCTCATCACCCACGAGACGGACATCGCGGAGTACGGCACGCGGCTCGTGCGCTTCCGTGATGGACGCATTCAAGCCGATCAGCCGGTGTTGAAACGGCGCGATGCGGCGAAGGAGCTCGCCGCGCTGCCGCCGCCCGAAGAGGAGCCTGTGACTGCGCCGGCGGCGTCTGCGTCACCCGTAGAACACGGTGGGGTTGCGTAGGAGAGCCGATGTCGATACTGATGGCTTTACGTATCGCGCTGAAGGCGCTCAACCGCAACAAGATGCGCACCGCCCTGACGATGCTCGGTATGATCATCGGCGTGGGCGCGGTGATCACGATGGTCGCGCTCGGCAAAGGCGCGCAGAGCGCGATCGAGGCGCAGGTCAAGGCTGCCGGCACGAACATGATCAACGTCAATGCCGGCAACTTTTCGCAGGGCGGCGTGCGGCAGGGTCAGGGCATGTCCAACACGTTGATGCCGGAGGATGCCCAGGCGCTACGCGATCTCCCGGGCGTTCAGTACGTGGCGGCGGGCGTCAACTCGCGCGGGCAGGTCATCGCCGGCAATCAGAACTGGTCGACGCAGGTGCAGGGCACCGAGGTCGATCTGCCCCTGATTCGAAGCTGGCCGACGAAGTTCGGCGCCTTCTTCACACAGCAGGACGTCAACAGCGCCGCCAAAGTCGCGGTCCTCGGGACGGTCGTCTCCGACACCGTCTTCGGACCGGACATGGATCCGACCGGGCAGATCATCCGGATCCGCAATCAGCCTTTCAAAGTCATTGGCGTGATGGCGAGCAAGGGTCAGTCAGCGATGGGTCAGGACCAGGACGACACGATTTTCGTGCCGTATACGACGGTCCAGAAGAAGCTCCAGGGCATTCAGCACATCAACAACATCAGCGTATCGGCGAGCACGCCGGACACCGCGCCGGTCGCGGCTGCGATCGCCGAGACGCTCCGCCTCCGTCACAAGATCGCCCCGGGAGAGCCGGATGACTTCATGGTGCGTACGCTCGAGGAGATGGCGAGCGTCCGGACCGAAACGACCAGGACGATGACGTCGCTGCTCGCCGCGATCGCCGGCGTCTCGCTGCTCGTCGGCGGCATCGGGATCATGAACATCATGCTCGTATCCGTCACCGAGCGTACGCGCGAGATCGGCCTGCGCATGGCAATCGGAGCGCGCGGCAGGGACGTGCTCCTGCAGTTTCTCGTCGAGGCCATCATCCTGTTTGGCGGTTTGCTTGGTATCGGCTTGGGTTACGGGCTGTCAGCGGCAGCCGAAGAATTCCTGCAGTGGCCCACGTCAATTCCGCCGAACGCCATCGGGATGGCCTTCGGCTTCGCGGCTGCAACAGGCGTGTTTTTCGGGTTTTACCCCGCCCGCAAGGCGGCGAGTCTGGATCCCATCGAAGCGTTGCGCTTCGAGTAGGTCGGCGTTCGTAGGAGCAGTGACAGTTTTCAAAGGAGCAGCCATGAATCGGGCAAGAATCGGAATCATTGCAGCCGCCATTCTGGCGGTCGCAACCGTCGCGTTCGCGCAGAAACCGGATTTCTCGGGAACCTGGACGCTGGACCCCGAAGCCAGCCAGATGGGTCCCGGGCCCGGCGGCGCGCCCGGTGCGCCAGCGGGCACAGGCGGCGGAGGACGCGGCATGGGAATGCCGACGGGACCGGTCACCATCAAACAGACGGCCGATACGCTCACCATCGAGCGGACGATTGGCGAGAACAAAGTGGTGACCACCTACAAGCTCGACGGCACCGCGTCGGTCAACACCATGGCCGGCCGACAGGGCGGGACGATGACGCAGAAGTCCACATCGAAGTGGGACGGCGCGAAGCTCGTCACGACCATCACGTCTGAGGGACCGAACGGTCCGATCACGCGGACCGAGATCCGCTGGATCGACGGTGCCACGATGATTGTTGAAGGGAGCCGTCCCGGCCGCGACGGGACGCCGATGACTACCAAGCAGGTGTTCAAGAAGACGACGTAGAAGAAGAATGTAGGAGAGAGGAGACAGGAGGTAGGAGGTCGGCATCTCCTGGCTCCTGCCTTCTGACTTAAACCCCAGCTTCCAGTTTCCAGTTTTCCAGCGTGAAGAGAGTCGTCATCGGGCTTGGCAGCAATCTGGGTGACCGCCATGCGGCCCTGGCGTTTGCGGCGGAGCGGCTTCGGACGCTGATCCCCACCTTCGTTCTTTCATCCCTCATCGAGACCGAGCCGGTCGGCGATGGTCTTCAAAACCAGCCGATGTACCTGAACGCCGTGGGCGTCGGCGAAACGGCTTTGTCGCCACGCGATCTGTTGAACGCGCTGATGGCTATCGAGCACGCGTACGGGCGGGAGCGTACCTATCCGGGCGCGGCGCGCACGCTGGATCTCGACCTGCTGCTGTTCGGTGCCGACGTCATCGACGAGCCGGACCTTCATGTACCGCACCCGCGCTTCCGCGAACGGTTCTTCGTGCTCGGACCGCTGGCCGAGCTCGCCCCTGATCTCTGTGATCCCGTAACCGGGTTGCGCGTGGGTGAGCTGCTGCGGAACTTGCTGAGAGCGAGCTAGGCCCTGAAGCTGGGAGCTGGAAACTGGAACCTGGAAGCTGATTGGAAACTATTCGACCCAGCGCCGTTCGGGATGGTGTCGATCCGGGCGCGCCAGGCATCGACGAACTTCTGCGCGCCGTCGCGATCGGCGGTGAGAATGGCCCTCTGCGCCGCCTCGCCCTTGCCGTCCGGCCGAATGTCCGGCTCCGGCACTTCGTCGAACGTCCCACCCAGGTGCGCGAGCGCGTCCTGCAGCCAGCGTACGTGCATGTCTTCCCGGGCGATGACGTACTGGTAGGTGTTGTTGAAATCGTAGTGCGGGACGTGCCGCGCCGCCGCCACGTGCCTCTGGCGCTGCGCCAGCTTGTCGCGATGAAACTCGCGCAGCAGCTCGAGCATCTCGCTGGCTTTCACGCGCTTTGCTTTTCCTTGCACGTGATACACACGCGGGTCCAGGGAATCGCATTCAGCCGCGCGGGCGCGATCGGCTCGCCGCAGTCCCGGCAGACGCCGTAGGTGCCCTTTTCCATCCGCCAGAGCGCTTCCTCGATGGCCTGCAGGATCTTGGCGTCCGTCTGCTTCAACTTGAGCTGGATATGGACTTCGTTGTTGCCGCTCGCCTGATCCGCCAGGTCTCCCTGCCGGGAGTTATTCTCCATCGTCGTGGCCAGCGGTTTCACGCCACCGCTCGTCGACAGGATCTCGCCGCGCTTCCGGAGAAGCGCTTCTTTATATGGAAGCTGTTCATCCATTGCGTTCGTTCTCCAAAGGCGACTGACCGGGGAACGGCGCCTCACGGACCGCTCCGCTACGGCCCCCGCAAACACTCATCTTAGCATGAGCGAACCGCAATCAGGGGATCGGGCGATCGGTGATCGGTTCGGGCGATCGCCGATCGGCTTATTGCTCGATCTCCAACGGCCGATCGCCGATTACCCGATGTCTGATCGTCGATCGCCGATCACCCGATCGCCCGATTCCGATTCATTCTGCCCTGAGCGTTGCGAGCGGCTTGCGCCGGAGTACGTCGGCGCTGGCCAGCACGCCGATGGCGGCAACGAGCAACGTCGTGAGGATGGCGCCGACGGTCAGCAGCACGGGCGCCGGGCGCCAATCGATTTCGAAGACATAGCGGCACACCGCCCAGCTGAGCGCGAGCGCCCCGCCGGCACCGATGAGGCCGGCGAGCAGGCCGAGCGCGCTGTACTCGAGGGCGAGCATCCCTGCGAGCAGTCGGGTGCCAGCGCCGAGCGTCCGCAGGATGGCCGCTTCGTAGACACGTTGAAACTTGGTCATCGCCACAGCGCCGATGAGGATCAGGATCCCGCTCGTCAGCGCCACGCCTCCCACAATCGAGATCGCCAGCGTCACGGTCTCGACGACCTTGTTCACGCTGGCGAGCACCTCCCTGATGTCGATGGCCGAGAGGTTCGGATAGGCGGCGACGAGATCCCGCTGAAATCTCGCGCGCGCAGCCGGCTCCCCGGGTCCCCGAAGGAAGCCGATGAACGTGTGGGGCGCCTGGGACAACGGACCAGGTCGAAACACGAACATGAAGCCGCCGTTCCGCGAATCTTCCCAATCGACTTCCCGCACGCTCGTGACGCGCGCCTCGACGATGCGGCCGAGCACATCGAAGCGCATGCGGTCGCCAAGATTGACGCGGTCACGGTCATGGATGCGTCGCTCGATGGACACCTCCAACTCCGTCGCACTGGCGGGGAGCGGAGGCTGATTGGTCCAGAACGTGCCGCTCAGGATCTTTTCATTCGGCTCGAGCGTGTTCCGATAAGTAATCACGTATTCGCGGGCCAGGGACCCGCGTCCGCGGACGTCCGAATACGACTCGAGATTCACCTCGCGGCCGCGCACCCCCGTCACGCGGGCGCGCAGAACCGGCACCAGCTTGGCGCTGCCCTCGGGCGCACGTTCGCGGAGGAATGCACGCACACCGTCGACCTGGTCCTGTTGGATGTCGATCAGGAACAGGTCCGCGCCGGCGCGCCCGACGTCCAGCGAGAACTCGGCCAGCAGGTTCGTCTGCAGGGCCCGCACACCCAGCACGAAGAAGCTGCCGAGACCAACGGCCAACAGGATGACGCGGGTTTGATTTCCGGGACGCCGGAGGCTGACCACGGCGTGACGCAGTGGAAACCAGGGCGCGGCCGCCAGTGGCGCAACGGCGCGGACGAGCGTGGCGCCCGCCACGTGCAACACGATGGCGATCCCGGCAAAGCCCAGACAGACAATCGCCCCGGCGCGCAGCGAGGCGGCCTGCCACGCGGCGACGCCGACCAGCGCTGCGGTGACCAGAACGCCGGCGCCGATCTGCAGCCAGTCCGCCGAGGCGACCCGCCCTCGCAGCCACCCGCCGGCCCGGCGCATGACGGAACGCCTATCCCCTTCGCGAATGGTCGTGCCAGCGTCCGCACGCGGTCCAAGTGGAACGGGCATCGTGTCACCGCCACGGAGGAGCAGCAGCGGTTTGATGCGTCGCACGTCCAGCAGCGGCACCAGCGAAAACAGCAACGACACGAGCACGCCCACGGCGATTCCCTGGACCACAGCTGACGGCGTCACCCCATAGTCCAACCCGCCGAGGGCTGCGCTGATGGATGGGGGCAACGCGCGCAGGGCGCCGGCCGCCAGACCGACGCCAAGAAGACTCCCGGTGAGCCCCAGCAGCATCACCTGCAGTACGTACGTCGCGAGTACCTGTTTACTCGACGCGCCGACGCATTTCAGAATCGCGACGCTGCGAATCTTCTGGCGCACGAACACACGCGTGACGCTCCACACCCCGATGCCGCCGAGCACGACGATGATGAATCCGACGAGGCTGAGGTAGTTCTCCGCCCGCTGGAGGTCTTCGCCTATCTGATCCTCCGTGGACCGATACGAACGCGCCATCACGAACTGGTCGCGAAAGTCGCGGCGCAGCGTTCGCACCAGCGCCTCGACGCCGTCGTCCCGCACGCGCAGCAGGATCTGGTAGCTCGCGCGGCTGCCGAACGTCAGGAGACCCGTGCGCTGCAGATCCCAGTAGTCGACGAGCACGCGGGAGCCGAAGCTGAACGCCCCGACGCGGCGGCCGGGCTCCTGGAGGATGACCCCGCGGACGGTAAAGGGCCGGCCGCCAATGATGATCCGATCGCCCCGCGCGATCCCGAGCTGCGTGAGGAGCTCCGGCCTGACGAGCGCGCCGCCGCCGCGCAGCAGATCGTGCGAGTAGGGGCTGCCTCCCTCGAGCACGAACGTCCCGTAGTACGGGAATCCCTCTTCGACACCGCGCAGCTCCACGATCCGCGCCGCGTCGGTACCCGACTCCGCGCGAACCATCGTCGCCGTCTCGACAGAGTCCATGCGAGACAGGACCGGCGCCGCATCGAAACGCTGTTGAAGGCTGGCGCGCAGCTGCGGGGTCCACGCGCGGTTAGTCTGCACGAGCACGTCCGCCCCGATGATCGATCGCGCTTCGCTGGTCAGGCCGCCGCGCACGCTCTGTATCACCGACCGTAGCGCGACGATTGCGCCCACGCCGATAGCCACGCAGATGAAGAAGAACAGCAGCCGCCGCCACGACGCCCGGAGCTCGCGTGCCGCCATCCGCAACACGAACATCATTGAGCCACCGCCTCGCGCTCGGTGACCGCGGATACCCGCCCATCGCGCAGGGCAATGGTGACGTCAGCGAACCCGGCGAGTTCCGGATCGTGCGTCACGAGCACGAGCGTTGTCCTGCGGCTGCGGTTGACGCCGAGGAGCAGCTCGATTACCTGCCGTCCCGTGACCGAGTCAAGGTTGCCGGTCGGTTCATCCGCGAGCAGCAGAGGCGGATCGTTCGCAAGTGCGCGTGCGATGGCCACCCGCTGCTGCTCACCGCCTGAAAGCTGCGAGGGATAGTGATGCCGTCGATCGCGGAGACCTACTTCGTCGAGCAGCGCATCGGCACGCGAAGCCGCCCCCTTGACGCGTGCAATCTCCATCGGCACGAGGACATTCTCGAAGGCGGTCAATGACGGCAGCAGATGGAAGAACTGGAACACGAAGCCGATGCGAGTGCCGCGCAGCCGGGCCAGGGCGTCCTCGTCGAGGCTCGTGATCTCCTGGCCGTCGATCACGATCGTGCCAGACGAAGGGGCGTCGAGGCCTGCAATGAGGCCGAGCAGCGTCGACTTGCCGCTGCCTGATGGTCCGGTGACCGCTACGACGCGGCCGGCGTCCACCGTGAGATCGAGGGGATGCAGAATCGTCAGGTTTCCGGCGCCGCTCGGCACCGTCTTGGAAACGCCGCGCAGCTCGATCATGAATTGGCCGCCATCTGATCGAGCATCGGCTTGAGCACCGCCCACACGGTATCGGCCACGATCACCGCCCCTTCCGCATTCGGATGAATCCCGTCGCCCTGATTGAGGGCGCTTTGACCGGCGACCTTGTCCAAGAGGAATGGCAGGAACGTGACCCGGTGCGTCAGGGCGAGCTGTCGAAAGGCCTGGCGGAACGACAGCGCATACTCCGGCCCGTAGTTGGGCGGCGCCCCCATGCCGGCGAGGATCACCACTACGTTCCGGGCTTTCGCGCGCGTGATGATCTCGGAGAGGTTGTTCTTCATCGCCGCGACTGACAGCCCGCGCAGGCCGTCGTTGGCACCTAGCGCGAGGATCAGTATCCGCACGTCCCCCTGGAGCGCCCAGTCGAGACGGCGCAAGCCGCCGGCCGTCGTATCGCCTGATACGCCGGCGTTGACGATCTCGAAGCCGTAACCCTCCGCATCGATCCGCTCCTGCAGCAGTCCTGGATACGACTGTGTTTCGAGCAGCCCCAAACCTGCCGTCAAGCTGTCCCCGAGCATCACAACCTTCGGGCGCGCGGGCCGTCCTGAAGGGTCGGGCGCAGGCGCTGCCGGTTCCGCTGACGGCACGGTGCTCTGTGGACGCTGATCGGAGCGCGAGTTGCACGCCAGCGGAAGACACGCTGCGACGGAGAGCAACAGCAGGAGGAACAACGGCGGGCCAGACTTCGAGCGGCTGAGCATGCGTCTTGATTATATAGACCGAGGTTTCCCACGATCGGTTCCGCACGAACTAGTGTAGTGTCTCTTAAATAGCTTTACAATACGGGATCAGCGGCACGCTCGAGCTCACCCGGCATCGGGCTGCTGCCGACCTGGACCGGGCCACCGCGCCAGCGCACCGCCGCATGCTCCAGCAGGCCCTGCAGGCCATCAACGACCAGCTCGCACAGCTCGGCTAGCTATCGGCACATCCCTTGCTCTGAGACAGGGTGGAGGCCCATGCCTGGACTGAAAGATATCGTGCGCGTCGCAGCCATCGGCGATCTGCACTACAGCCGCACCGCGTCGGCGGGATCGCTCCAGCCACTGTTCTCACAGATCTCGGAGTCGGCCGATATCCTCGTCCTGTGCGGTGACCTCACCGATTACGGTCACCCGGACGAGGCGCGCGCGCTCGTTCGGGAGATGGCGAGCACGGTGAAGATTCCTTCGGTCGCGGTGCTCGGCAATCACGACTACGAATCGAACGAGCAGGACGAGATCCGGAAAATCATGACCGACGTCGGAGTCGTCACACTCGACGGCGACACGACTGAGATTCTCGGTATCGGTTTCGCCGGCATCAAAGGGTTCGCCGGAGGGTTCGGGCGCCGTGCGCTCGGACCGTGGGGAGAAACGATCATCAAACAGTTCGTGCACGAGGCGGTGAACGAGGCGCTGAAGCTCGAGACTGCGCTCGCGCGTCTCCGCAACGATCACCTGATCGCGGTGCTGCACTACGCGCCGGTTCAGGACACCGTCGAAGGTGAGCCGCTGGAGATTTATCCATTTCTCGGCTGCAGCAGGCTCGAGGAGCCACTCACCCGCTATCCGGTGAGCGCCGTCTTCCACGGCCATGCGCACCACGGGCAACCTGTAGGACGCACACGAACGGGCGCCCCGGTGTTCAACGTCTCGGCGTCGCTGATGCGCGAGCTCTTCCCTGCCCGGCCGTTTCATGTGTTCGAAGTAGACCTGTTGTCGAAATCCGCCAGCGCCGACCGGCGCGCGGGCGCTGACCGCCGCGCGCTTGGCGCGTATGACCGCGTATGACTGGAGTGTCCATGTTCACGACTCTGATGATTCTCACCGTGCTCGCGCAGACTCCGGCACCCGAGCAGCGTGCCTCGCGCAGCGCTGCGCCTGACGCGCTGCAGCTACAGGTCGCCCTGGACCGCGCGGGCTTTTCTCCGGGCACGATCGACGGGCGCACGGGTGCCAACACGCGCAAGGCGCTCGAGGCATTCAAGGCACAGGGGGGCGACCCGGCCGCGAACGCCGTGCCGGCCCTGACCAAATACACGATCACGCCGGAAGACGCCGCAGGCCCCTTCGCAGACAACATTCCGTCCGACCTGATGGAGCAGTCGAAGCTCCCCGCCATGGGTTACCGAAACGTCCTCGAGCTGCTGTCCGAACGCTTCCATTCGAGCCCGGCGCTGCTGCAGCGTTTGAACCCCTCCGCGAAGTTCGCTGCCGGTGACGAAATCGAGGTTCCGAACGTCGAACCGCTGGTCGATCCGGCGGAGAGGCCGAGCGCAGATGCCCCTGGAAAGACGGACGCCGCCGCCACGAAGACTGACCCTGCGGCGAAACAGAATCCACCGGCGAAACCGGATCCGGCCGCGAAGCCAAACGCAGGCGCCGCCAAGAAGGCCCCAGCTGCTGCCGAGAAGGCCGCGAAGCCTGATGTGGTGGTCACCGTCAGCAAAACGTCGTCGGCACTGAGCGTCAAGGATGCGGACGGCCGTGTCGTGTTCTATGCGCCGGTCACGACCGGCAGCGAAAAGGACCCGCTGCCGATTGGCGAGTGGAAGGTCACGGGTGTGCAGATGAAACCCACCTTCCGGTACAACCCGGACCTGTTCTGGGACGCGGACCCCACACATACCAAGGCGGAGATCAAGCCGGGACCCAACAATCCAGTGGGTCTGGTCTGGGTGGATATTTCCAAAGAGCATTACGGCATCCACGGAACGCCCGAACCCTCGACCATCGGCCGGACCCAGTCGCACGGGTGCGTGCGGCTCACCAACTGGGACGCCCTGAAGTTCGCGAGCCTGGTGAAGCCGGGCACACGCGTGGTCTTCACGAACTAAAGCGCATGACCCGCACGGCACGTCCGGAGCCGCGCGATCCTGGCTGGCGCGTGACCGTGCGCACGTTCGCCGCCGGCGCGGCCTGCGGGTTTCTCGCCGGCGCGTTCGTGGTGGCTACCGTCGTGTGGCAGTTCGGCAACGTCATTGGCTCGCGCGGCGGTGTGCGCGCCGACGCCAATGCGCCCTCCGCCGTCGACCGGTGGGACGCTGGCGTGGACGATGACCCGGGGGTGCTCCATCGGGGCGACGATTCGCCAGCCGCGGCCACAACCGGACGCCCCAGTGCGCCGGACGCAATTGCCGCCGACACGCCGGTGATCCGGGCGCCGGCCGATAGCCCGGTCGATCTCGTGGGCCGCGGCCTGGTCATACCCGTCGAAGGGATAAAGAAAGACCAGCTCACGCGGCAGTTCTCCGAAAAGAGAGGCGCGCGGATGCACGAGGCCCTCGACATCCTCGCGCCCCGGAACACGCCCGTGAAGGCCGTCGAGGACGGCACGATCGCGCGCCTGTTCTTCAGCAAGGCCGGAGGGATCACGGTGTATCAATTCGATCCCAGCGGGAATTACTGCTACTACTACGCGCACCTGGGACGCTATGCCGACGGGCTGAGCGAAGGGGATCGCGTGAAGAAGGGGCAGGTAATCGGCTACGTGGGAAGCTCGGGCAATGCCCCCAAAGATGCGCCTCATCTACACTTTGCCGTGTTCCGGCTGACCGCCGAGAAGCGCTGGTGGGAAGGGACCCCCCTCGACCCGTACGACCTCCTGCGCTGATCGTTCCAACCTTCCCGGGCCCGACTGCCGTCCAAGCCTGTGTAGGAGAGGAGCTTGCGAGCGGTCACCGCGACCAGCCTGATGTTGACGGGAGCGACGCGGCTGCACGCACAGATGCCACAGAGCGCCACGCCGCAGGCCGGCGCCGGAGCGGCAGATTTCGTGGCCCTGGCCGCGGGCGGGGACGTCCGTGCATTCGAGCAGCTTTATCGCACGCATCTGCCGCGTGTGCATTCGCTCGTGCGCCGCATGGCCGGCGGGCGGGACACCGACGAGATCACGCAGGACGTGTTCGTCCGGGTGTGGCAGAAGCTCGGGACCTTCCGTGGCGATTCGGCGTTCGCCACCTGGCTGCATCGTCTCGCCGTCAACGTCGTGATCGAACGGTTCCGAACGGAGGCCACGCGCCGCCAGCGCATGCACGAGGGAGAGGACGTGTTCGAGATCCTCGCCGCGCCCCGCGCGACCGGAGACCTGGCCATGGATCTGGACACGGCGCTGACGAAGCTCCCCGACGGCGCGCGGGAGATCTTCGTGCTGCATGACGTCGAAGGCTTCAAGCACCACGAAATCGCCACGATGCTGGAGATCTCCGCAGGCACCTCGAAAGCGCAGTTGCATCGCGCCCGCATGATGCTGAGAAAACATCTTCGTCCGGCGCAGGGAGCGCCGATCACGACATGACGACGCAAGATACGTATACCGACCGCCTCTCGGATTATCTGGATGGCGAACTCGACCCCGGCGGCACCGCGCAGGTCGAAGCGCACCTCGAAGGCTGCGAGGAGTGCCGCAAGACGCTGGCAGATCTGCGCCTCGTCATCGCACACGCCGCCAACCTGCAGGACGCGGGCCCGGACGCCGACCTTTGGCCCGGCGTGGCCGCGTGCCTTGGCGACGGACGCGGTCATGTCGCGCAGTTTCGCGCGCCGTCTCCGTCGAAGCGGTTTTCCTTCACGATGCCGCAGCTCGTTGCCGCGGCACTGGCGTTGATGGTTCTGTCGGGCAGCATGGTCTGGCTGGCACGCCTCGGCGGTGAGCGGACGGACTTCCCTGCGGTCGCCGGGCAGGCGGTCCGGCCCGAAATGACGCCAGCGAATCTGGCCGACGCGCATTTCGACGAAGCGATCAGCGATCTTCAGCAGGCGCTCGACTCCGGCCGGGGAAGCCTGGATCCTGAAACCGTGCGGGTACTCGAGCAGAATCTTCTGTCCATCGACAACGCGATCGAGCAGTGCCGCCGCGCACTTGCCGCAGACCCGGCCAACGTGTATTTGAACAGTCATCTCGCGGAAGCCAAGAAGCGGAAGCTCGCTCTGCTCCGCCGCGCGACGTCGATCGTCGCCGAGATCAAGGGTTAGGAGCGTTCATGACGAACAACTTCGCGGGGGAAGTGAATATCCGGACGTGGGACCGTGATTCGCTCAGGGTTCAGGCCATGCATTCGGCCAGGACCAAGGTTTCCATACAGACCACGCCGTCCGGCATGTCCCTGAATGCCTCGGGATCGATGGGGCCGGCCGGAGCCGTGGACTACACGATCACGGCGCCCGCGTGGATGCCGATCAAAGTCAGCGGCACCTACACGTCCGTCTCGATCGAAGGAGCGCAAAGCGAGGTGTCCGCCGACACCGTGCGCGGGGACATCGTGGTGAAGGGCGGCACCGGTTTCGTCACCGCGAAGTCGGTGGAGGGTGAAGTGATCCTGGAGGGCGTGCGCGGCAAGGTCACGGCGAGCTCCGTGAACGAAGGCATCCGCATTACCGCCGCGAGCGGCGAGATCGTGGCCGAGACGATCAACGGGTCTATCGTGATGTCGCGCATCGAGTCGAAGAGCGCAACTGCCAGTTCGGTGAACGGCGACATCACCTACGACGGTTCTGCGGTGGACGGCGGGCGGTACTCGTTCACCACGCACAACGGCGACATCACCATGGCGATTCCCGAGTCGTCTAATGCGACGTTCAGCATCCGTACCTACAATGGGGATTTCAAGCCATCGCTCCCGGTGACGGGCGTCGGCGAAGCCCGCCGCGGCAAGCGCCTGACCTACGTCCTCGGCAATGGCAGCGCCGAAGTCGAGCTCGAATCGTTCGGGGGCACGATCCGGCTGCGGCGGCCGGGCATCCAGACGGCCAAAGAGAAGAAGGAGGTTCGAGGGGAGATCAAGGCACGAGCCGTTTCAGTTCGTCGAACCAGTTGAGGACGACCTGGATTTGTGCCGACATGCCCGTCTGACCTTGTCCCGAAGGAACAATCCCGATCAGCCGTAGCCCGTCAGGCATGATGTCGTACGACCTCGCGGCCGTCGGGCCAGGGTTCTGAAATGGTCTGTTACTCAGGACCGGACTGCTGAATTCGATTCCTCTCGTGGTCGTAACGGTCACCACGTAGAGGCTGCCTGACGAGTAAAAGAGCTCCTTGCGGTCTGGCGACCAGAGCGGATGA
>JAIVJE010000100.1:0-6739 GCA_020200195.1 Acidobacteriota bacterium
GCGCAGTTCCAGCGCCTCGCGTCAGGCGTATCCGCGGACCCATTGACGTTTCACCCGCCTCGATCCTGGAGACCGCGAACCGCACCGACCGAGGTGGATGAATGGCGCGGCCGACTGCTCGTCGGCGACGTTCATGACGAGAACGCGTGGGCGCTGCACGGCATTGCAGGGCATGCAGGGCTGTTCGGCACCGCGCCGGCGGTAGGCACGTTTGCACGCGCGGCACTGGCGACGCTCGCCGGTGAGCGGGTGCTCGCGGAGGCCGCAACGTTCCTGACGTTCATCCAGCGATCCATGATTCCCGGCAGCTCGCGCGCGCTGGGCTGGGACACGATGCTCCCGACGTCGTCCTGTGGCACACGCATGGCGCCCTCGGCGATCGGTCACACCGGTTTTACCGGCACTTCGCTGTGGATTGACTGGGAGAGCGATCTCTATGTGGTGCTGCTGACCAATCGCGTATACGGCGGTCGCGATAACGAGCGGCTGAAGGCGATTCGGCCGGCGATGCATGATGCGATCATCGAAGCGCTCGCCTAGCGCCTCTCGCGCACGGAAGCCTTGCGGATGGGGACACTCAAGAGGGACTGTCCCTCCTGAGTGTCCCTCTCGAGTGTCTCCCTAGGAGCCCGGCCGCACGGAACGCAAAAGCGGGCTCGGTGACGTCTTAAGTCAAACCATGACGCAGGCGCCGCTAACCACCAGGAGGGCGGATGACGGGCTGGTTCTGTCTGCCGCCGGGGCCCTGCGCGCCCGGCCTGGGTTGGCCACCGCCACCGCCGCCAAGGCCGCCACCGATTCCGCCCGGGGCAGTAGGCGAACGAACGCCGGGAGGAATCCCGGGACGCTGATTACCCGGTCCGCCGGGGCGAGCGTTCGCATTGGCAAAGAGGAACGTCCATTCGTTGTAATGCGTGCGTCCCTTGTAGATGCGAATCGACGTGTCCTTGCTCTTGCTCGACACGCCCATGATCCCGCCGCCGCCCTGGACCTGCCCCGGACGTCCTGCGCCTCCCTCCACGCCGCGATCCGGCACCCTGGAGGGTACGAGAGTAGCGGAGGCGGTCGAGCCGCCGGAGCTCGTGACAGTAGCGGTCGGCCCACCGGGACGGGTGGGTTGCGACCCCGGCGGTTGCGCGCCGCCGGCGAGCGAGCCGGTCTGGCCCGGCGCCGTGGGGGCGCCCGCCTGAATCAAAAAGAAATCGTCGTTTGTGATCGGGTCTTTGAACTTCTTGCGCAAAAAACGCTGCTGGACGAGCACATCGACGCTCGGCGGAAACGTGCCCGGGCCGTTTTTCTTTTGATAGAGCCCGATAGCGCGCGCGTACTGCTCGCCGCGGAAGACGAGTTCGGCCTCTTTTTCGCGGATCGCCTGATGGCGCCACACCGGCAGCGCGGCGCTCATCAGCACCGACATCACCGCGAGAGCCACGAGCAACGCGGCCATCGCGTACCCGCGTTCTGCGTCTTGACGCTGTAAACTCATGAGAGTATTATCTTTAGCGCTCAATATGGTAACACACAAGCTTCGTCGTGCCGGATCCGGCCGAATGGTGCTGCCCGCGGGGTTGATCATTGCCCTGTCGCTGGCCGTCGCATGTGACAAGGTGCCGCTCCTCGCACCGACCGGAACCGTGATCACGCTGTTTCCCACATCCAATGTCGTCCCGGTCGGCGGCGAGATTGACATCATCGCCACCGTGATCGAAAACGGTGTGGCGAGCACGACTCCCACCACACCCGATACCACGACCACGCCGTCGACCACGACACGCGCCGGGGCAGGCACTCCCGTTCAGAACGGTACGCTCGTGTCCTTTACGGCGACGCTCGGGCGAATTGAGCCGTCCGAGGCGCGAACGCAGAACGGGCAGGTGCGCGTCAAGTTCATCTCCAACGGCCAAAGCGGCACGGCGAAGGTCACGGCGTATTCCGGCGGCGCGTCGGGCACGCTCGAGAACCTGCTCATCGGGACCGCTGCGGCGAGCCGTCTTCTCGTGTCGGCGAACCCACAGAGTCTTGGATCGTCCGGAGGCACCGCGGAGGTGACGGCGTTGGTGCAGGATGCAGGCGGCACGGGGCTGCGCGGCGTTCCGGTCACCTTCACGACGACCGCGGGATCGGTGTCTCCGTCCACGGCGATAACGGATGACAGCGGCGTCGCGCGCACGACGATTTCGACGAATCGGGAAGCGGTCGTCACGGCGCAGGCCGGCGACAAGACCGGCACGGCGACCGTTCGCGTCAGCGCACCGATCGGCCTGACGCTTGCGGTGCCCGAGACGGCGAACGTCGGCGCGCCAGCGAGGTTCACCGTCAGTGTGTCCGCGACGGCGAACGTCCAGGATGTCGTGATCGACTGGGGCGATGGCGAGCAGACCCGGCTCGGCGCTATCGGTGGCAGCGTGACCGTGCCGCACACCTACGATGAGCCCGGGTCCTACACCGTGACGGCGACGGCTACCGATGCCGGTGGAGGCCGGCAGACGGTCTCCAACACCATCAGCGTGGGTGCCCTAGCGGTTACTCTCGCCGCCAGCAACCCGACGCCGCTGGTTGGAACTCCTGTGAGCTTTACGGCGACTGTGCCGGCCGGGACGCAGGTGCGCAACTACACGTGGGTCTTCGATGACGGCTTTACGCAAACCACTACCGGCAACACGTTCCAACGGGTGTTTACGTCACGGGGTCAGAAAGTTATCCGCGTGGATGTGACCACCGTCAGCGGGGCGACCGGCACCGCGACGACGATCATCAACGTGCAATAGGCGTGACGCCCGCGGTGCACGTGCAGGGTGCATCGGTGCAGGGTGCCGTGCAGTGCACGTGCAGGTGCTCCTGCACGTGTAACTACTCGGCCACCGGTTTCATCACTGAGCGCACGTGCACAGCACCGCACTTTGCACGTTGCACCCTGCACGTGCACCCTCCACGATCACCAGTCCGAAAAGCTGGAGCCGTCGAGAGACTGCCCTGGCGCGCCGCTCTTCACGTCGTACACGCCGGGCTCGGAGGAAGGATTGTTCGGGTCTGGTTCGGCCGGCACCGTCTGCCAGGTATCGGTCGACTTCGTGATCGGATCCTCAGGAATCTTGCGCAGGTACCCGTCGCTCACGAGGGCGTCGAGTGAACTGGGATACTTATTCTTGTCAGCGTAGTACTGGTCGCCGTCGAGACCCGTCCCCTTGGCCTTGGTGAAGACATCGTAGACGTTCTGTCCTCCCCACGAGGTCGAGTCCGGCTTGTCCTGATACGACCGCAAACCCCAGTCGGTGGAGTTGGTGAGCGGATCGATCGGAATCTTGCGCAGGAACTTCAGCTTGCGACCGGATGCATCGTTGGCGACGCTTACGCCGTCCACGAGGGTTTCCAGATCCGGTGGATATCCTTCACTCCCCGCCTTGACGTCGATCGATCCGATGAGCCCGTTGTCCACCGCGTCCTTGTACTTGTCGATGGCCGTGCGCATCTCGCGAAGGTACCGGCGCGTCTCGGCCTCGCGGTGCCGCTGGACTGTCACTTTGGCGAGCGGCATGATCGCCGAGGCCAGAATGAGCAGGATCGTCGTCACCACGAGCAGTTCGATGAACGTGAAGCCGCGGTCCTGCCGCTTTCGCACTTTGGCACCCTGGTCCGTTAGCACGTGACTACTCTGGCACCCAGGTACATTGCTCACCGCACCGTGACCGTCACCGGACTGAAGGTAAGCGCAACAGCTCCGCCCTCCGGCGTGCTCGCGACGCCGGTTACCTGGATGATCGATGCGCCCGGGCCCACGGCATCGAACAGGAGCGCCGCCAGCAGGCCCGCACCGGACGCGCCGGCCTGATCGCCGGCACGCGCGAAGGTAATGTCCACGCGGCCCGCCGGCGCATCGATGCGCGAGTTGTAGACCGCGGAGACGCCCCCCTGCCGCATGAACGTCCCTTCCTGCACGTTGCGCACCCGCAGCACGTTCGGGTTGAACGTCACCGTCAGCGTCACCGTCGACACGCGCGAGGCGTTGTTGATCGAGAGCGGTACCGTGTAAGGGCCGCCGGCGATGCGGAACTCCGCGCCCGGAGGCGTGATGATTACCTGTGCGGCCGTCGGCGGTGGCGGCGCCGTTCCGGGTATGGCCGGCGGAATGGCCGGATCGCGAGGCGGCAGATCACCCGTTGCCGGTGGTGGGGGCACGGGCACGCCGGCTGGTGGCGCGGTCGGGACCGGAGGCGGACTCACCGCGGATGGCACCGGCAATCCGGGCGTCACGGGAGTCGGCACAGGAAACGTCCCGGGCGGCGGCGGCACATTCGTGGGCTGCGCTCCCGGCGGCGACGCCACGGGCGGCCCGGGCACACCGGGAACCGTAAAGCCGCCAGGGCTCGGCGATGGCGTCACCGGTGGTGCACCGGCAGCCGGCACGTCATCGGGCGGCGGCGCGATCAGCGGCGGCGGACCGCCGAGCCCGACGTTCTGCTGCGTGCCGATGTAGATCGGCGCCAGGTCATCGGCCGTCAGTTCGTGCGTCCGCACGATGTGCGGAGTCAGGAGCATGACGATGTCGGTCTGTTCGATGGCCTGATCGTTTTCGGAGAGCAGCTGCTTGAACACGGGCATGCGGAGAAGCCCGGGAAAGCCGCGGAGGTCCTTGCGATCGCGCTCGCGCAGCAGCCCCGCGAGCAGATTCGACTCCCCTTCCCGCAACCGAATCTTCGTGGTCACCTTGCGCGTGCCGAACGTCGGCACCGATTGACCGGCGACGTCGATCGAGCCGCCGAGCGTGCTGTTCTCGACCGACAGCTCCAAGATGACTTCCCCTTCGTAAGTCACGCGCGGCGTGACCTCGACGATGACGCCGACCGACCGGTAGTTGAACGACGACTGAGGCACCGACGCGAAGCCGCCCGCCGCCGCGGCGCCGAACACCGTGGACAGTACGGGGATGTCGTCACCGAGGTTCAGCGTGAGCTTCGTACCTTCGGCGCCGCGCAGCTGCGGTTTCGCAATCGTCTTCGTCTGTGAATCCGATTCGAGGAACCGGATGAGCGCGGTCGGGATGTTCGTGTAAAAGTCGGCCGTGCTCACGCCTTGCGACACCGTGTTGACGTTGAACGGTGGCGGGGACGGTGGTGCGGCGGTCGGCGGCGCGCTCGTGTTGGGTGGCGCGACCTCCGGCGAGAGTGTGAACCCGACGGCGTACTGGCTCAGGTTCAAACCGAACTGCTTGGCGCGCGCCCGGTTGACCTCGAGAATCTGCACGTCGATCACGACCTCGGCCCGCGGTTTGTCGTTCGATCGGATCAGACGCTCGATGACTTCCACGACCGGCGCGGTCGCGCGCACCGTCAGCGTGTTCGCGGTCTTGTTCGCGATGACGGTGGGCGGCACCGCCATCTGCGGAATCCGCATGATCGTGTTGATCGTCTGCGACAGCTCCTGCGCGTCGGCATGCGAGAGGAAGAACACGCGCACGACGAGGTCGTCGTACTGTGCGTGCATCGGGGGGGTGTCCGGCACGACGACGATGGTCCGCGGATTCAGCACCTTGTAGAACAGCTTGTTGGCCGACAGGATCTGCTGCAGCGCCTGCTCGAGCGTCACGTCCTCGAGCTTCACGGTGACGGGTTTGTCCTGGAAGGTCTGGTCGTACGTGATGTTGATGCCGGCCTGATCGCCGATGAAATTCAGCGTGTCGCGCAAGCTCGCGTTGATGAAGTTGACCTTGAGTGGGGTGCGCGAGGCCGGGTTGAGGACGGCCGTACTCTGCGCGCGGGCCTGCTCACGCAGCTTCTCGATGGCCGGCCGCGGACGCGACGCTTCGATCCGATCGCGGATCGTTTTCTCCAGCTCCGCCACGCGGGCGGCGGCCAGCCGGTTCGAGCCGTCCATCTCGACAGCCTTGCGATACTCGAGCAGCGCCGAATCGAGCTGGTCCTTGGCCTCGAATTCCCGCGCGCGAATGATGTGCTCGCGGGCGGCGCTCTGCATCGCACGCTCGAGCGAGATCTTGTACTCCGCCTTGTCGGGATTCTCCCGCACCGCGCGCGTGAAGTACGTGACGGCCGCGTCCCAGTCGCCAGCCCGCGCCGCTTCCTGCCCGCGCCGGAACGCCCGCCCCGCCGCGCAACCCGAGACGAGCGCTGCCAGCAGCACGAGCGTCACAAGCGTGTTCGACCTTTTCACCAGCCGCTCTCCCTCTCTCTCAACTGATCATGTAGTCCTTGGTCCTTTGTCCTTGGTCCTTCAGGTGCACGTGCACAAAGACCAAGCACCAAGAACTAAGGACTCTTGCCATCACACCCCTGTCCGCTCAGCCGGATCGTCGTGCGTCCCCGCCCATCGAGGTATTCCATGGTCACCGACTCTATCCCGATCTTCACCAGGCGGTAGCGGCCCTCGATGACTTCGCCTTCGCGGCCGCGGAAGGTGTACCGGCAATCGCTGAGCGCGGCCAGCTTCCCGACGCCGGGGGCTTCGATGATGCCGATGAACTTCAGCGTAATCGGCGGCGGCGGCGGTGGTCCGGGCGGCGGTACGTCGACCGGCGCCGGCGTCAACGCCTTCGGCGGGGCAACGGTGGGCGGCGCCGGAGGCGGTGGCTTTGGCTGAAAACGGAAGGGGTTTCGGGCCTCGTCGTCAGGCCCGGGCCGTTCGGCTTTCAGCGCTTCCAGGCGCACGTCGAGGGCTCCCGGGTCGAGCGATTCCCGCGCCACGGTTTGCGGCAACCGTCCTGAATTAGACGCCGAGTCGGTTGGCC
>JAIVJE010000100.1:6778-14870 GCA_020200195.1 Acidobacteriota bacterium
CCCTCGACCTTGATGGACAACGGGTAAACCACCAGCGCGAACAGCGCGGCGTTGACGAGCAGTCCAATCATGAGCGGCCAGAAAATACGCCGCTTCTCCGACAGGATCCGGCGCATGTTCGTCACGGCTGTGCGCCTCTCGCCGGCGATCCGGCCGGCACCGGCTCGGTCCCCGTATAAACGGCCTCGATGGTCGCCCGCCGCAGGCCATCGTCCGTCGTGTCCTGCTGCAGGAGGCTGACCTCATCAAAGGCGCCCGTCCCCTCGAGCTTCTCCATGAACTCGTCGACGTCTTCGGCGCGACGTCCCAGCACGACGAGCGTCACCGTGGTGACTCCGTCCTCGACGCGTGGCCGGATCGATGAAAGCATCACATCCGGCGGAAGCGTGGACTCGAGGTGGTTGAAAAACGCCGTCCAGGAGAACGTCCGCTGATCGATGAGCGCGTTCGCCTCCTGTGCGGCGGCCACGACGAGCTCGAGCTGATCCTGGTTGATGCCACGGCGGATCTGCGCGGCGTCGGCGGAGAGTCGCGCGGCCTCGGCTCGATCGCGGCTGACCCCGGCCGCCAGCTCGGTGTTGGTGCGCGACAGCGTCACGATCCGGACGATGTTGAAGGCGGTCAGGACGAGCACCAGGATAGCGGCGGCCACCAGCGCGACGTGCACGGCGCGCTCGTTGTAGAACGGACGGGTCGAAAGGTTCGTGCGCAGCACTACGCGACGCGCTCCCGCAAGAGTATGCCCATGGAGGGGGTGAGCGCGTCGAGTAGTTCCGGTCCCGCGCCGATCCGATCCCGCATCGACGCGGCGGCACGGAAATCGATCGGTTCCACGCGCGCACCGATGCGCTCTTCGAGTGTGCGGCGCAGGCGCTCGGCCGGCTCGGCACCCTGCGCCGACGCGCCGGCGAGGACGACCCGGCTGAATCCACCGCCGCCCAGCCGGTCCTCGTGGTACATCGCCGTCTGGTGGACGAGATCCGCCAGGTCCGCATCACCGCTGCTGGCGCGGTTGCGAAAGAAGACGAGCGTGCCACCTCGGACGACGACCAGCGTCCAGTAGTCACGCGCGACATGCACGAGGAGCCAGTCGCCCTGAGACTGCGATCCGAAGGCAGCCAGCATCGCATTCATCACGTTGAAGGTGGCGAGATCGATCAGTCCCGCATGCACACCCGCCGCCTCGCAGGCGCGCTCGTAGCTCTGAATGATGTCCCTGCGCGCCACCGTGACCACGTACTCCCGGCCCGCGCCCGCCACGTCGATGCCAGGCTGCCAGGCCACCTGTGCGTCTTCGATGCGGAACGGAGCGGCCTTGCGGACCTGCCACTGAATGAGCTGCTCGAGGTCCTGGGCACGGGCGGGGACTTTCTCGAAGCGGATGAGCGAGACCTTCGCAACGATATCGGGAAGCACCAGCGCAATCCGGCGGACGCGCGGCGCCGTTTTGTCGACCACGCCTTTGATCGCCGCCGCCAGCGCCGCCGTGTTGTGCACGTTCACGGTGTTGAGCGCCGGTTCGACGGCGCCCACCGGCAGCTGTGCGTTGGCATAGGCGGACACCACGCGCGTCCCACCCTGCTCGGCCAGCGATACCGCGGTCACGCGCGTGGCGGTAATCTCCACCGCGACGGACGGAGGGGGACTGGACAGCAATCCGGACGCCGACGAAGCCGGGCGGCGAGGGCTCATTCGACGAAAGTGACCTTGTTGATCTCGCGCAGGGTGGTCGTACCGTTCATGACCCGTTCGACCGCGGACTCGCGCAGCAGCCGCATGCCTTCGTCCCGTGCGGCCTTCTTGATCTCGGAGCTTGCGCGGCGGGCCAGGATCATCTCGCGGATGTTGTCGGACAGATCGAGCAGCTCGCAGATCGCGGTCCGCCCTTTGAACCCGGTGCCCGAACATTCGATGCAGCCGGCGCCTTCGAAGAACCGGCCGCTGTGTTCGAGAGACGGGTCCAGCGCAGACTCTTCGAGCATCGCGCGCGTGATCACAGCCGGCCGCTTGCAGTGCGCGCAGATGTTACGCACGAGCCGCTGCGCCAGCACGCAGTTCAGCGCCGACACGAACTGATACGCCTCGACGCCCATGTTGAGGAACCGCCCGAGCACGTCGAGCACGTTGTTCGCGTGAACGGTCGTGAATACCAGATGGCCGGTGAGGGCCGACTGGATCGCGATCTGCGCGGTCTCCGAATCGCGGATCTCGCCGACCATGATTTTGTCGGGATCGTGACGCAGGATCGATCGGAGGCCGCGCGCGAACGTCAGACCTTTTTTCTCGTTGATCGGAATCTGGGTGATGCCGCGAAGCTGATACTCGACGGGATCCTCGATCGTGATGATCTTGTCTTCGATCGATTTGATCTCCGACAGCGCCGCGTACAGTGTCGTCGTCTTTCCGCTGCCGGTCGGCCCGGTGACGAGAACCATGCCGTAGGGCTCGGCGATGTACTTGCGGAAGCGTCGAAGCTCCTGATCGGGGAATCCGAGAATGTCCAAGCGAAGCTCGTGGAACTGCTCGCTGATCGACTCCTTGTCCAGGATCCGGATGACGGCGTCCTCGCCGTGCACGCTCGGCATCACCGAGACGCGGAAGTCGATCGTCTTGCCCGGCATCCGGAGCCTGAAGCGACCGTCCTGGGGAACGCGCTTCTCGGCGATGTCCAGCTCCGCCATCACCTTCACGCGTGAGATGATCGTGCTGTGGAAGCGCTTGTCGATTGGCCGCATCGCCGGCTGCAGCACCCCGTCGATGCGGTACTTCACATAGACCGCGTCGTCCTGAGTCTCGATGTGGATGTCACTCGCGCGCCGCTGAATCGCGCTGTAGAGCGTCGTGTCCACCAGCCGGATGACGGGACTTGAATCAGCCGTCAGCTTGTCGACGGTCAGCTGCTCGTCGCCCGATTCGTCCTCGTGCAGAAGCTGGAGCTGGAAGCTTTCGGTCGCTTCTTCGAGAACGCGCGTCGAGCTCTCGCTCTTCTTGAGGATTGCTTCGATGGCGGTGCGCGTACCCACCGTCACCTTGATCGGCGTGGCCAGCAGCACGGCGAGCTCGTCGATCATCGGAAGGTCGGTGGGATCCGAGACGACAATGACCAGCGCCTGTCCTTCGCGGCGATACGGGACGAACCCGTAGCGCAACATCAGGTCCGCCGGAATCGCACGGAACAGCTCGTGATCGATGCTGAACTGCGCGAGGTCGACGAATGCCAGACGGTAGCGTTCCGCCAGCCGGCGCGCCTGTGCCGTTTCGGCCGCCTGATCGACAACGGTCGGCTCGTCCGGAAGGCCGACGTACAGGTTCGGCTCGGCGCCGTTCACGACGGAAGGATGTGGTTTCCCGTTCACTGAGTGAGCCCCGACATGTTGAACAGTGGCATATACAGCGACAGCAGCAGGCCGGCGATCACGAGCCCCATCACGACGAGCAGGATCGGCTCGACGAGGGTAATGAACCGCCCGAGGTTCGTTTCGATCTCTTCGTCGTAGAAGTCCGCCAGGCTGTTCAGCATCTCCTGTAGCGCGCCGGTGGACTCGCCGACTTCAACCATCTTGATCGCGACGTCGGGAAATGCGCCGCTGCCTTCCAATGCAAGCGAGAGCGCGCGACCTTCCCGCACCTGCTGAGCCGCGCTCTGGAGCTCGCGCGAGAGGTAGCGGTTCTTGATCGACCTCGCGGATACCTCGATCGCGTTCACGAGCGGAATGCCTCCGCCGAGCAGCGTGGCCAGCGTCCGAGCCGCCTGTGAGGTCGCGAACTTGCGCGCTACCGGTCCGATCGCCGGTACCGCCAGGAGCCATCGGTCGACGCGCTCGCGCTGGCCCGGCTGTGTCAGCCAGAGCCACACAGCGGCACCCACCGCCAGCAGCACCAGCAAGAGCACCAGGAAGTAGGTTCCCGCAAACTTCGACACCGCCACGATCGCACGCGTGGACATCGGCAATTCCTGACCGAACTGGTCGTAAAACGAACCGAACTCCGGCACCACGCGCAGCACGATGATCGCCACGACGATCAGCGAGAGCGCCAGCAGGACCGCCGGATAAATCAGCGCGGACAGTGTCTTCCGTCTCACCGTCGCCACGACTTTGACGTAGGCGACATAACGGCGGATGACCTGCTCGAGGTTACCGCTCTTCTCTCCCGCCATGAGCGAGGCGGTGTAGACGCCGGGAAATAGCGCGCCGTGCGCCTCGAACGCCTCCGACAACGAGCTGCCGCCGCGCACCCGCTCGTGCACATCGTCCAGCACGGCTTTGAACAGCGGGTGTGTTACACGTCGCCGGAGAATCTCGAGAGACTGGACGAGCGGCATACCCGCTTTGAGGAGGGTCGCGAGCTCCTGGTTGAACACCAGGAACTCCCGCGTTTTGATGCGCGCGCGTGTGGGGAGCGCCAGCGAGCCGAGCGCCATCCGGCCGGCTCGCTGGACGGCGAGCACGTAAAGGCCGCGCTCCTCGAATTCGCGCCGAAGCCGCGCTTCGCTCTCCGCGGCATACACGCCTTCGATGATCTCCCCGCCCGGAGTGCCAAGCCGGCAGCGGAATTCCATGTCAGCGGGCGCCCGTCCCCGCTTCGGCGCAACATCTTGTCAATGCGGACATTATCGGCAGATCGGCACGTGAATTATATAACAGCCGACGCCTCGGACCGGGCGAAGGCACGACGACATCTCTCAACTTAGACAGGAAAACGGGCCGGACGGCTGGCGGTGGGGGGATTCGAAAGGGGGTCGCCCGCTCCCCTGCTCTACTGCACGCCGGCGAGCGAGAGGATCTTTGTGACGTAGTTGCGCGTTTCGCGATACGGCGGAACGCCGTTGAACTTCTTCACAGCGCCTTCACCCGCGTTGTAGGCCGCCAGCGCGAGCTCGACACCCCAGCGGTCGATCAACCCCTTGAGGTGCCTGACCCCCGCCGCCACGTTCGCCTTCGGGTCAAATGGGTTGCGCAGCTTGTATTCCCGGGCCGTCGACGGCATGATCTGCATCAGCCCCATCGCGCCCTTGCGGGACCGTGCCCTCGCCTTGTAGTTCGACTCCACCTGAATCAACGCCCGAACGAGCAACGGATCGACGCCGTGCGCTTCGGACGCCGCTGCGATGATCTCGGCGTAGGGGGTCGCTCCCAGCACATCAACCGGTGGCGACAGGTTCAGGAAAAGGGACCTCGTCCGCTTCGATCTTCTCGATCAGGCTCCTGTCGCACGTGACCTCGCCGCCGCCTCGCAGCGTAAGAATCACCGATTCGCCATCGATTCGATGGCTCTTGACCGACAGAGTCCGCCCGGAAGAGAGGAAGACGATCTCGGCGGATGCCGGCACAGCCGTTCCCACCAAGACAAACGTCGCCGCACAAGCCGACAGCAGAGCCCGATGCATCATGTGGAGGAACCATCCTAGCATCGGGGTGCGGTTGTGTCCAGATTTACTACAGTAGAGCTGCCTTTGGGTAGGAAAGACGCCCCTCGAGCTGCATGAAGGACAAACTGAAGGGTCCCCCTTGAGTTCCCCCGGGAAGTTCAGGACTTCGGCTCGATGAACGCGTGGAATACTCGGATACCCAGCTCGCGCGTGTCGTTCGCCCCCGTTGGCGTGAATGTCCGATCCACCTCGATGACCATTTCGGTCATGTCGCCGGGCCCGAGCTGGGTCGTTGAGACCGGGAACGTCATGAGCTTGCGATCCTTCGAGTCGGCCGTGAACGTGTCGATGACCTGGTCACCCACGCGAATGGTCACCTGTTGTGGCGGGTTGAAAAGGTCGGCGCGCGCGTCCCACTCGAGATAAAACGTGGAGTCCTTCCGGGGATTCCGGAACGAGATCGTCGCAGTCTTCCGGGTCCACTGCCATTCGGAGGCGGGGTTGTCCGACGCCACCTCCGCCGGATGCCATCCATCCTTATAGATCAAGAAGACGTTCTCCGAGACCGGCAACAGTTGGAACTTCGAGACGACGTACTCGCGCCGCGTGGTTTCGGTGCCACTGAGCGTGAGCCGTTTGCCGGAGGACGGCATGTACAGCCCGACGCGCATGGCCGCTTCGCCAATGTATGGGTAATTGGGTACGAAGACCGTGCGCGTGTATTCCACCTTCTGCCCCGGCTTCCAGCTCGAGGTCGGCACGGCGGGCAGATGGTCCTCCGTCCAGAGCTGTTCATCTTCCGGGTCGAGAACGTGGACGAAGACCCAGTAGTCCCCGTCAATCTTTGCGTTCTGCGCGACGTCGAACCGGTAGGTGATCCTCACCGGACTCCCGATCGGTACGCGATCGCGGCTCAGAGAGACCGACGGCGTCGCGACCGGAGGCTCGTCGGGCGGCTTGCTGCTACACCCGACCGCAACGACAGCGAGGAATATGGAGAGTTGCTTCCAGCGGCAAGACATCATTGAGAGCCCGAGATGGTACCGCAGTTGTTCGAGGTACTGCAATATGTTAGGTTTACTCGGTTTACGTCCCCAGACTCAGAAGGATCAATGAATGGCTGACGCGCTTGGCATGGTCGAGACCAAAGGACTCATCGGCTCGATCGAAGCCGCCGACGCGATGGTCAAGGCCGCCAACGTCGTGCTCATCGGCAAAGAATACATCGGTGCCGGGTACGTCACGGTGATGGTCCGCGGCGACGTCGGTGCGGTCAAGGCCGCGACTGACGCGGGCGCGGCGGCGGCACGCCGGGTCGGTGAACTGGTCTCCGTCCACGTCATCCCGAAGCCGCACACGGAAGTCGAGAAGGTGCTGCCGAAGGGTGCCGTCAGCCCCGCCAGCAGCAAGGACGCGAAGGCTTCCTAATACCTCCGCCGCTCACGCATGGCGCAGCCCTCGGCCCAGACCGATCGCGACTTGACGTCGATCCACGAGGCGCGGACGCTTGCGCGGCGAGCCAAGCAGGCGGCGGCTCCACTTGCCGAGCTGTCCCAGGAACAGATTGACGCGATTGTCGACGCGATGGCCGCGGCGGTGACGCCCCAGGCCGAAGCGCTCGCCCGGCTCGCGGTCGAGGAAACCGGCTACGGCGTCGTTGCCGACAAGATCCAGAAAAACCTCTTTTCATCCGAGAAAATCTACCGGTTCATCAAACCGATGAAGACGGTGGGAGTCGTCAACCGGCTCGACGATCGCAAGGTGATTGAGATCGCCGAACCCTTTGGCGTAGTCGCCGCCATCGTTCCAACGACGAACCCAACGTCCACCGCCATCTACAAAATCCTGATCGCGCTGAAGGCGCGGTGCCCCATCGTCATCAGCCCACACCCATCCGCCGTCAGGTGCATCACGCGGTCCGCTGAGATCATGAATGAAGCGGGACGACGGGCCGGATCCCCGGAGGGTGCGGTCAACTGGATGACGACCGTGACACTGGAGGGGACGCAGGAGTTGATGAAGTCCCGGGAGGTCGCCGTCATTCTGGCAACGGGCGGGATGGGTCTGGTCCGCGCGGCGTACAGCGCGGGCAAACCCGCGTACGGCGTCGGCCCGGGCAACGCTCCGGCGTACATCGAGCGCAGCGCCGATCTGGTCAAGGCCGTCCGCGACATCGTCAGGGGAAAGACCTTCGACAACGGCCTGCTGTGCTCCTCGGAGAATTCCGTGGTGGCTGACGCGCCGATCGCGGACGAGGTGAAGCGGCTGTTCGTCGAGAACGGCGGCCGGTTCCTGTCCGCTTCCGAGATTGATGCGCTCGGTCGCGTGCTCGTGACGTCACAGCGGTTGCCGAACCCGGCACTGGTCGGAAAGCCCGCGACGTTCGTGGCGCAGCAGGCCGGCATCAAGGTGACGCCAGACACGCGGGTGCTGATCGCCGAACTCGGCGGCGTTGGGCGGGACTATCCGCTGTCGATCGAGAAGCTCTGTCCTGTGCTCTCGTTTTATGTCGTGAGTGACTGGCGGGAGGGCTGCGAGCGCTGCAAGCAGATCCTGCGATACGGCGGGATGGGGCACACGATGTCGATTCATTCCCGAAACGACGAAATCATCCTGCAGTTCGGCCTGAAGAAACCCGCCTTCCGGATCGTCGTCAATACGCCTACGACCTTGGGCTCGATTGGGCTCACGACTGGGTTGGATCCGTCGATGACGCTAGGC